>JALZWC010001046.1 GCA_023300255.1 Saprospiraceae bacterium
AAAAGGTTGTCCCATTGGCAATAGCCCTTTGTCTTGTAATTTCGTATGCATCTCTTGAGTCCCTGCATCATAAAAACCTTCTAGTAATACTTTTGCTTGTACGCCACAATTTCCCGCAGAATAAGTAATCCATAATTTAGGAGCTAGATCTGGAGAACCGTCAAAAGATTCAGCAGTCCGTATTCCTCTACCGTCCATGATTAAGGCGATTGCATTGCCTGCAACAAAACCAGGTCTATCTACTATTTCTTGAACAATAGTTGACAGGTCAACGGTACTTTGATCGACGCCATTTACTCCTATAGCTTCCCAAGATTCTGGTTCCCATGTAGCACTATTTATTGTGATCGCTCTATTGGTAATATTATTATTGCTTGTTGTAAAGCTTGGCGCATTATCAATGTTTTCGCCTTTGATTGTAATACTTGTAGCAAGCGTGTTCACTTCATCTGCGGCAAATACTATTACCGCACTCGTTATCGTAGCACCTTGAGGAATGTCAATATTTTGAAATCGAAGCCCTATGGTATAAATAAACCCTTCATCATTTACTATATCTAAATCTTTACTAGAAATAGAAACGGAACCATCATATAATTTTTCTTCCGCATCATCTGAACTATTATTGATTTGGCTAGAAATAATCGTGTTGGTAAGTCCAGCACATAGATTCGATCTTCCTGGCGAACCATGAATAAAATCTCCACTTAATTCATCCGACGCTTTCCAATGTGGAGCAATTGCATTATCTAGTGCAGGATCTATTAAAGCTATTGTTGAGCCACCTCCATCGGGTGCGATTGGCCAAGGTGCTTTATCATTATAGATGACATAATCTGAAAGGCATTTATTTTCATTAAATAAAGAAATACGTTCGCCCTTATTACTTAAGGTAAAACCTATATCTCCTATTAGTAAATTGGTATTGACAGATGGAAAAGCGGTGGTGAAAAAGTTAAGATCTTCCACCAAAACTAAATACCCATCTGGAGAAATGCTTGTTCCTTGCGGGAGCACAAAAGCATTTCCATTATCATAAAATGTCCAAGCTGATAAATCAACAGCCGAAGGATTTGGATTATACAATTCTATCCAATCACCTGCATCAAAATTATCATTATCAGAATTATAGTTGATTTCACTAATGACTATTGGCATTGCTGCTTGATCACAGATTCGACTATTAGGTTGGCCTGGCGTACCACAAGAATTATCGGAACGAAACCAACTTAAAGGATTAGCATTCTCTAATGTAGGATGTAAGAGTTCGAGAGAAGTACCATTACCATCGGGGTGTTCATCCCATGGATTTTTGTTGTTGTAGATAACGGAATCTATACTATTGCCTAGAAAATCAGACAATACAATTTTCTCCCCGTTATTATTGAGTCCATCTTCATATTGATCGTATGGCACAAAACCATAGACGGTTTCAAACTCTTGCCTATTTTCAGCCAAGACTAAAAAGGCTCCAGGTTGAAGAATCGTTGGATATGGAAATTCAAAAGAAATACCATCCACAAAATTACTCCCTGATAAATCAATGGCTTTGGTGCCTTTGTTATACAATTCTATATAATCTAATTCAGAGGAATCTGTTGCAGCGCAGTTACCATCATGAAAATACATAATTTCGTTGATAACGATATTAGTGTATTCTTGATTGGTATAATAAGTCTGTGGTACCATTGGACTCCAGATGTCCTTAACTTGAGGATTATTGTTATCAACTTGAAACACCTCAAATTCTGAGCAATAGAAAGCATTCAATTTATCGAACATAACACGTACATATCGTCCTTGGGTATTGACAGCAATTTCAAATACATCGGCAGCATTGCCTTCATAAATAAATGTCTGCACAGTAGGATCTATCTCTAACTCACTTGCCAATTCTGAAGTAAAAGGTTGATCAGAAATAAAAACAAAAGGTCGATCTAAATCAAGGCTTAAAGCAAATTCAGAACGTTCCCAAAATCTCACTACATCAATATCTTGTACCGTTTCTAAATCTATTTCAATCCAAGGATTGCCATCTGTATTATTTAAAATTCTTGTGGCAGAAGAATCTGCATAAACGCCCCAAATTTGACCATCATTTGCAACGTCTATTGGACGTTCAGCAGTAGGTTTTGAAACGGTAATAGGCTTATTTAAAGCAATATTAGTTTTATTAAAAATAGTTTCTTGCCCTTTAATACGCGCATTTATTTGTGTGATTCCTTCGGATATCGTTAGTACACCTTGATAGCTAATGGCTGTCGGATTAATGCTACCACCTGTTCCTCTAGGATCTGTTCCATCTAAAGTATAATAGATTTCTCCATTGTTGTTAGGGTTAAGAATACCTACCGAAGAATTTATACTTACTAGACCTTCAGGAACAGAAAATGAAGCAGGATCGAGATTTGGATATACCCTTGATTTTTTCATTTGTTCAAGTACAATATCTCTTCTTACGTCCACCATATTCACTTTAAAAGAATCGATTTTTTCTCGCCATTGTTGAGGCGTCTCGGTACCGTCCTCCGACCATTTTGCAGCTTCGCCGATAATGCTCTGTTCTATTGTGGCTGTCAGTTCATCCATATGGTCTCTCAAGGTAGCAGGTGTTAAAGCACCGTCATAATTCATCAACAAAGAAGCTCGGTCTCCAAAGTCTTGTAAAAAATCAGGATGTCCTTCATTAAATAAACGCAAAAACATATTATTAGGCCCGTTCGCATTATGCTCTGCAAAAGTCCGATTTGTCCATAATGGCAATCCTCTGGAAAAAAACAAATCCGCATCATTCACTTGAAAAACAAATTCTTTTCCATTACTAGGTGCGCCTACTGCATTCCATTCTGCTTCTGCAAAACCATACATAAATAGTAGCATCATATCGAAGAAAGAATTTTCATCAGTCATGGTTTTCCATGTTAGATAATCATCTGAACTATTGACAAATGTTTCCCAATCTGTATTAATGCTATCTTTCAATACTCCATCTGCTGGATAGAAAGTACCTACCGTGACCTTTGAACCAGAGATGAAATTGTACTCATCGTTCTCTCCTCCAAGATATTCCGCAAGCATATTATCGTCAAACTTTTCTCTTAAATCATATTGTCCCCAGTATTTACCATCCAAATAAACATGAACAAATCGATTGTGGGGATTTGGACTACCTCCCCGTAACATGATGTCATCTAATAGTTTGGTAGTGATGTAGGTTTCTCCTTGATGCCATGCATTATTACCAGCATTAAACAACCAACTTTCGTGGCTACTACGTAAATCTAATTTATCAAATTTTTCTTGAGATGCTATTCCATTTTCAAATCCTTCGAAGATGGGTTTTTCAAGATTTTTAGGTCCGTAAATGTCGTCAAAATACATCCGCATATTACGTTTGGCTAGATTAAGACTTGCATTGCCATATTCTCCCAAACCACAGTTCGCTTGAAAATTATCTGTTTTATCAGTATACAGCATTTCCATTGAACCAGATATTTTTATCTCTGGATTCAGTAAACTATCTGTTACAAGACTGATCGAAGGAATGTCCATCAATGCATCTTTCAGTTGTGCGCCCCATATTGGATGGTTGATGATATATGCGTTTAATGTTGGGTCGGCTATTATGTCATCTAAGAAAATAAAACTATGGGTTTCTATTGTTGAAGTTTCGAGGGAAGTAAACGCAATCGTTCTTAAAATCGTAGTTGAGTCGATAGTAATTGGAGTACCATTATATAGTTGACTGCTATTAGATGGTAGGCTTCCGTCAAGGGTGTAATAAATAGATGCATTCGGAACATTTGAAAAAATATGTTGATCAAATGCTTGCTCATAAAATCCTCTACGGTGACTAGTATATACTTTCAATTCATCAGATAGTACACTACCCTGTTGGTCATCACAAATTTCGTCTTCATCAATATCTATACAATCATCTTGGCAATCAGGAATATCATCTTTATCAATGTCGATTGCATCATCAAAATCATTACAATTATCTAAGACATCACAAATTGCATCTCCATCTGAATCACTAAATGTGCCTTCACAAGTGCAATTCACCGTCCAGACATCATCACTTGTGCAGATATCACCATCATCACAAGGCGTACCAATCAGCGCATCCGAGATAACATCGCAAAGGTCTGCTACATCACAGACTCCATCCCCATCTGAATCCGTTGGATTATTAGAGGCGATACATAAGCACGCTCTAATGTCGGGTACTATCTGGTACAGTTCTACACTTTCTCCACGAGATTGTCCACTTCCTGCAATTATTGGAATCCCGTAGTTATTGCTGTTCATATCAGAGTTGACATTGCCTAATAATTTCCCATTATCATCCATATCATTTAATCCAAAATCCGCTGTTCCTTCAAAAGCATCTACACATATGTCGCCATCACTATCTAGGTCAAGGCGATTAGGTATCCCATCACTATCAATATCTATATCTGATATAACACAAGGACTATTACTAGAAGTTATTGTTATATTTTGGATACTACCACCGTTAAGACTACTTACCACAAATCTGTAATCATTTATAGGTACAACTCCCTCGTGTAATAAGACTCCTCCTAACTTGACGATGAGTGTACCATCAAAATCAATGTCGATTTCATATAATTGGTCTCTTGCTCCTGCCACATTGAAAGTCCAAACATATGGCAATTTACCATAGGTACGCCCATTTTCATGTATATATAACTTATAGCCGCTGTCCGTCCAAGTATTTATATTTTCTACATAACCAATCGGCAATAAGCCGATCATTTTACTTGTGATAAAATCTGTTTGAAACGATAAATGTATTGGCAGCGATAGCGTATCTTCGGAATAAGAACTTCTCCACGCCCCTTCATCAGCTAGACCAATCGAATTTGCGTTTATAGTATCTATAGCCTTGCCATACATATTTAGATCTGATAATAAAATACTACAAGTAGTTTCTTCCTCATCAGGAATACCATCATTATCATCGTCTTTATCTTGTTTATCACATATACCGTCCCCATCGGAATCCACTTCTCCTGGCTCACAAGGAGTGGAGCCTATACAGTCGCAAGAGGACACCCATCTATCATTGACGGTAGCATTATTTCCATCATCACAAGCAGTACCTATTAGATTATTTGGCACCTGAATGCATCTATCTATAGCATCACAAATTCCGTCAGAATCACTATCTATTGGATTATTAGAAGCAATACAAAAGCATTCTCGATAGTCAATGAGACTTGTATTAGTAACAATACTTTCCCCTACCCCTTGTCCAGTACTATCTACCACTATCGGAACCCCATAACTAGAACTCGTTGGATCGGTATCTACTCCGCCCAATAATTGACCATTACCATCCATATCATTTAATCCAAAATTACCTGTTCCCTCAAAAGCATCTACGCATAGATCGCCATCACTATCTAAGTCGAGCCGATTAGGAATATTATCGCCATCCGTATCAATGTCTTGTGTAGCACAATTTGGTTGTCCATAAGTAAGGGAAATCCCTTCGAATGCACCCCCATTATAACTATTAACAGCTAGGCGATAATCTGTAACTAGCGCAGTAGATGTATAGATTATTTTGCCACTTAATCTCGTGGTGAGTTTGCCCGTTTCGTCTATGTCCATTTCAACTAATTCTCCATCAAGACCAGCCAAAACAAAGGACCAAGCATTGGGTAACTTCCCATACATATTTTTATTCGAATGCAAGTACAATTTATAAGCTGCATCGTTCCAGTTATCCAAAACCTCATTACCTCCTGACGGTAATAAACCCAGCATCTGCACGTTATTTGTAGTTGCAAGAAATTCGAGATGAATAGGTAAGGAAATCGATTCATTGGAATAAGAAGTTACAAATACTCCTCCTGGATGGGTAAGCGTAATAGAATTAGCATCCGTGCTAGTTATCGCATCACCATAAAAAGTTAGATCCGAAAAGGAGTTATTACAAACTGTTTCATTTGAATCAAGAATACCATCATTATCATCGTCCTTATCTTCCAAATCACAGATTCCATCTCCATCGGTATCAATCGACTGAGGTAGACATTGACTATACGCTAAATGTGTTGTTAACAGTAAAAAAAGTAGTAGGATTATTTTATTCATTACGATGGACCTTTTTGTGTTTATTACTGAATTTTTCGAGCCAAAATATAGCCCTATTAATTTTGTGGTAGTTTTTTTTCAACGCTACTTAAGCAGTAGTTTTCTTTATCCTACACCCATGAAATATCGTGGGTTTTTAGAAAATAAAGCTTCAGCAGTTGAAGTATTAATATTCCTAGATAGTGGTAAGATCGTTTGAGTAAATAGTTGGTTGGTTGGTTCTTCATTTTGTAGTCGACCATAGGATTGATCACTACTTAAACTTGATGGCGAGATAGGACTAAGGGCCGTGCCATTTGCGTTGAGCAAAGAAATAGTTTCCCCATTGGGGACTTTAAAAACTAAATAGTTTTCTCCCTGAATATCAGCTATAGTCCCTTTATTAGAAACCAACACCTTATCAATGATTGTTTGTGCTACTGTTTGTTTCTTACAAACAATAGAAATAGGTTTAAAAAGTAGTTTTTTTCTCATAACAGTTGTGCTTTGTATAAGCTACTGTACACGTTTCATACAATGGAATTACACAGAATTTAGTTAATAATTTTTATTCTGTATAAAGAAGAAAAAGTATCGGACACCTGCGACGTGTCCGATACTTTTAATTAAAAATCAAATAACCGATATTAGTTTACCATTAGTTTTTTGCTAATAATAGTACCATTTTCTAATTGCAAGCTTACAATGTGTAAACCTGCATCTGTATTATTTAAGTCTATTCGGAATGGATTGGAAGGTATGAGATCCATTCTTTCAGAGGTAATTACTTGCCCTAAATTATTATGTATTTGTAGTATTCCTTTTTGACCAGCATAAGATTTAAAATCAATAAATACATTGGCCGAAGCTGGGTTTGGATAAATAGTAATATCTTCTATAAATGCTGCTCTTGATTGGAAGCTATCTGCACTTCTATTTCTACTACTACTTGTATTCTTTTTAAAATTTTGTACTTCTTCAACAGTAATCGTTTCATCTACTTCACAAATCAAACCCCAAGAGGCCGTGTAATATCTAGCGAAAACGAAATAAGTATCCGCTGGTAAATCAACCGTTTCTGTAGCTTGACAATCTCCTGCACAAGAATAGACCAAATCCCATTCATCTGTATATACGTGTAATGTAGTAATCGGTGCACCCTCCATTCCCGCAACAACTACTCCTGATTGACTCACGCTAATACTAATATTATTACAGTCATCAATAGATAAAGTACCTGAACAAGTACAGCCATCTTCTTGAATAACATCCTCTTTTGTATTAGCATCTAAGTCATCACAACTTGAACCTACCATCGCTGGAAGACTAGCATCAAATGGTGCACAATCTAAATCATTAACAACCCCATCTCCATCTGTATCTTCTGGTGTGTTTCCATTAACGGTAGACGGTAGAGAGATACGTTCAAAAACATTACAAAGTCGAACCCAGTCTTTTGTAAAAGTACTAATGCTAATAAGATATTCCCCGTCTGGCAATTCGTCAATAATCTCTGTGGAACCACATGCCGTTGCCCAATTATCACATTCAAAAACAGTATTCCATCGACTATCCAATATTTTAAGACTAACAATATCATTATTTAAACCTTCAACTGTTAGTTTATTTCCATCAATATTATAAATAGCATTACAATTGTTATCTATAACTACTCCAGCACAAGAGCAACCGTCTTCTAGTACGACATCCTTACTAGTAGTAGGATCCGCATCATCACAGTATGTACCTGGAATAGCAGGAAAGAATCCATTAAGTGGTTGACAATCTTCATCATCTAGCACACCATCTGAATCACTATCTGTTCCAATAGTACCATCGAATGGAAGAGAAATTTCTTCAAATATTCTACACATCTCCGTCCAATTATCATCAAAAGTTCCAACACTCAAATAATATTGCCCATCTGGTAAATTGCTGAAAACTTCATTCGAAAAGCAAGGATTATTCCAAGTATCACATTCATTTATTCTATTAAAGTTCTTATCATATAATTTAACGCTTACAATTGCTCCTTCTAAGCCAGTTAAATTTATCGTAGATCCTGTAACACTTACCGTAACATTACATACTGGCTCCTCCACATCAGGTGTTCCTGCGCAGCTACAAGTAGCACTGTCATAGGTATCATTGCTAGTATTAGCAAGACCGTCATCACATGGTTGTCCCAATAGTTTATCATCAAGATTAGCACACTGATCTTCTGCATCACATACGCCGTCATTATCATTATCTGGTGAACGCGTATCAGAGATACAGTTACAATCAGCATCAAAATAATCATCTATTGTACAAGGATTCCCATCATCGCAGGATGCTCCTGCTGTACAATCTCCATTCGTAGTATCTGTCGCATCACATATGCCATCGTTATCACTATCTGGTGAAAGCGTATCAGAGATACAGTTACAATCAGCATCAAAATAATCATCTATTGTACAAGGATTCCCATCATCGCAGGCTACTCCTGCTGTACAATTTCCAATCGTAGTATCTGTTGCATCACATATGCCATCGTTATCGCTATCTGGTGAAAGCGTATCAGAGATACAGTTACAATCAGCGTCAAAATAATCATCTAAGGTACAAGGATCTCCATCATCGCAAGATGCTCCTGCTGTGCAATCTCCAATTGTAGTATCTGTCGCATCACATATGCCATCGTTATCACTATCTGGTGAAAGGGCATCAGAGATACAGTTACAATCAGCATCAAAATAATCATCTATTGTACAAGGATTTCCATCATCACAGGATGCTCCTACTGTACAATCCCCATTCGTATCATCACCCTCTGTTGAATAAGTAATACACAATTCTGCTGCTTGACTAGGACTTCCATCAAATGATTCTGCTGTTCTTTTCCCAGTTCCTTCAATGATTAAAGCAATGGCATTTCCAGATTGATAATTTGGTCGATCTACTATTTCTTGAATAATGGCCGCAATGTCTGTAGTCCTTTGAGCTGCACCTGCGTCTCCTACAGTTATCCACGCTTGTGGAGACCAACTAGTTGAAGCATTAGTAGCTGCTCTAGTAGAAACATTATAAGGTGTTAATGCGAAGGTTGCAGCATCATCTGTAGCTTCTCCTTTTATCACTAAATTAACAGGATCACTAGACGTTTCATCCGCTGTGAATTGAACACTAGCACTCAAGATAGTTGCCCCTTGTGGGATTTCACTATTTCCAAATCGAAGTCCTATTACTTGGTTATAATCTCTATTAAAAATTAGTTCTATATCACCACTATCAAAATCTACAATACCGTCCGTTGTATTTTCTTCTACATCATCAAAAGAATCTGCAACTCTTATACAAGCCGTTCTAGTAACCATATTACTCCCTACGATTCCTGCACAAGAACAAGTAGCCAAGTCGTAAATATCATTACCTGTATTTGGATTTCCATCATCACATGCGGTCCCTAATAAACGATCATCCAAACTAGCACATTTATCATCTTGATCACATACCGTATCATTATCTGAATCGACTAAAGTACCGCCTACACAGTTACAGCTATTGTCATATACTTCTCCTTCTGTACAAGGATTGTTATCATTACAAGCTGTTCCTTCTTTTCTATTATCACAATCATCAGCTTCATCACAAATACCATCATTATCTTCATCACTACATGCATTAGTGGTATCGAAAATATTAATCGTTCCTGGCGTAACCAACTCTGGGCTTTGAGCACTCCAACTAGTTGGTAAGCCATTATCAAAAATTAAATTTATTAATGCCAAACTATGAAGACCATTATCAGGAATACTATCCCATGGTAAACCATCTTCATATATTACCTCGTCAATTATATTACCAAGTGGGTCAGCTAAAGTAACTGCCTCTCCACCATTACTCAATTTACCAGAGTAATCACCATATAAAGGGACATTATATTCGCTAGTAAAAAAAGCAGAATCTTTTGCTATTACTAAATAGTTCTGTGGATAATCGTTTGCTCCTGAAAGTAAGAAGGACTCTTCAAATACAAAATTAACTCCTTCAGAAAAATGAACACCTAATAAATCAATAGGCGCATTTGTAGTATTTACTATTTCTATAAATTCTGCATCATCTCCTGCCGTTGGATTATAGTGGATTTCATTAATAACGATTCCTCCGTAATCTCTTTGCTCAAAATCACATACCGTATCATTATTAGTATCTACTAAAATGCCGCCTGAACAATTACACGAAGCGTCATAGGTTTCTCCACTTGTACATAGATTTCCATCATCACATGCAGTACCTGCTATACTATCATCTACTCCTGGGCATTGATCTAAATTATCTGCGACGCCATCTCCATCAGCATCTCCAATTGCTCCAAATTCATTGACTGCTCCAGGTGTAACTAAAATAGATTGAGCTTCCCAACTAACAGCCAAACTATTATCTAGGTCAAGATCAATTAAAGCAAGGCTATACGGTCCTCCATCTGGAAGCGTATCCCAAGGAGCAATATCTGCATAGATTACTTCATCCAATATAATAGAATCTACATCTACTAATTGTACTAATTCACTGCTATTACTCAATTTACCGCCATAATCACCGTAAGGAGCAAAGCCGTAAGTCGCAATAAACGTTAGAGAATCTTTTGCTAGTACGATATAGTTTTGAGGATAGCTTTCTGTACCTGGTAATAAATAAGGTTGCTCAAATGTGTAACTAACACCTTCTGAAATTGACAACCCTTGTAGTTCAATAGGTGCATTCGTAGTATTAACTAATTCTATAAATTCTGCATCATCCCCTAAACTTGGATTATAATGAATTTCATTAATTACAATTCCAGCAATAGTTGGTTGTACCACATCACATGCATCAGGAATACCATCATTATCTGCATCCATTCGATCATCTCCTGTTGGACATTTATCATCTGCATCACATACGCCATCTGAATCTGCATCGGCTATTACGCCTACACAATTACAATCTGCATCATATATATCCCCTTCTGTACATGCGTTATTATCATCACATACTTGTCCTGCTAAAGTAGCATCACAAGTATCACATGCATCAGGAATGCCATCATTATCTGCATCTAATCCATCATCTCCTGTTGGACATATATCATCTGCATCGCATACGCCATCTGAATCTGCATCCGCTATTACGCCTGCACAATTACAACTAGCATCATACACATCCCCTTCCGTACATGCGTTATTATCATCACATACTTGTCCTGCTATCGCAGTATCACAGGTATCACATGCATCAGGAATGCCATCATTATCTGCATCTTGTCGATCATCTCCAGTTGGGCATTTATCATTTGCGTCACATACCGTATCTCCATCTGTATCTCCACCTTTCTCCGCACAGGGATCACACACTAGATTGTTAGCACCAGTAATATCAACGGTAGCACCTAGCTTAATAGGATTAGTTCCATCATTGCTAAGCGCCGTATTAAATTGTGTATTTAAAGGATTAATTATTAGACTAGGATCTATAGTGTTATCCAGAACATCGAAACAAATAACACCTATCTCTTGATACGTATCAATAATGCTTGGACAACTAAAAGCACTACTCAATAGGGTCATGGTCAGATTAAAATCCCCTAGTACAGACGTACCATCAAAAGATTGAATATCCCAAGCACTAGCTACATCAGCAATACATTTGTCCACTCCATTAAAAGAAGTAGAAGTATAGGAAGCAAATTGTATGGCCTCCTCATTATAATCTACAAAAATAGAAGAGGTACCAATTTCAAAATTATCTGAATCTGATTTTATTCCGATAGATACGCAGTAGGAATTCTCCGTACAGTCCATTTCTCCTGATAAAGATAAATCTACCTGTTGAGCAGATGCACAGATACTAAACAGTAATAAGCAACAACAGCAAAACCATTTCCACCTGATTAAGTACATAGCGTTCATTTCAATGATGTTTTCTCAGTCTATAAATGTATTTCTATAAATTAACCTTTTGATAAAATTAGTACATAGACTTTGTCTAAAAGACAAAGCAATTCTAATAGTTAAAAGTTAATTGATCAGAACGTTTATAAGACCAACAGTAAAAAAAAGAGGGAAAAAAATGAGTGGAGGTTTGTTGAGAGGAGGAGAATATAAGGGGAAGGGAAAGGGAAAGGTTCTTATATATCTAATTATCTGTCAAATAAAAAACGAAACCTTTGTGACAAAGGTAGCACATTATTCAATAAGAGTCAATATTTTAAATATGTCATATTCATATGTAATAAATTTAAAATATACTATTAAATTAATTACAGGTATAGCTGATTTTGTAGTAGGGGAATTTTGCTAGTCACAAATTTTTGAAAAGGGGAAAATCAACTAGATTACTTTTTAGTTCAGTAACTGGTGACAGCACAAATGTACATACAATGTATAGCTAAGTCAATTAAGTAGAAAAATTATGGAAGGCATTAAAATTAAGTTTTATTTGTAAACGTTTTACTATTAGTTATTTATTAAAATACTATGAAATTTATTTTTAATAAAAAAAATATTTTGTGACTTTTTCACGGTAGCGTTATCCTTTTTATTTTGTTGTACCAAAACATCCTAAAATATTTTTTTTGCAATTGTAGCAAAAAATACAGTATTAAATACCCCTAAATATTAGGGAATGTTCATTGAACATTTGGAAAAATAGAAGCCAAATTATTATTTTTTGTAAACTT
The DNA here is from genome assembly GCA_023300255.1 of Saprospiraceae bacterium. GTDB lineage: Bacteria > Bacteroidota > Bacteroidia > Chitinophagales > Saprospiraceae > JAFMDF01. The sequence continues at coordinate 12,809 of JALZWC010001046.1, forward strand.
TTATACAGCCAGATATTAAAATAAGAACCTATAAAAAACAAAAAACTGAGTACCAAAATAATTTAGTACTCAGTACACTGTAACAGAAATTTATTTCCATTTTGTCGGCGCCTTTTGAGACAACTCTTCGTTGCTCATTCCTCAAGTAGCTAAGGCTATTATGAGTGTGTAAAGAATTGGGGGAAAACACATATAATGTTGACAAATTTACCACATAGATACATAGTTCACATAGTATTACTCCTTATCAGGTAGCTACT
>JALZWC010001047.1 GCA_023300255.1 Saprospiraceae bacterium
TAAAAAAAGAACCGTAGCCAGCTATGCTTAATTTTTCAGAATTCCTTAGAAGAAAAAATAGCTAGCTTAAAACGACCAATTTATTCTTACACTTTGCCTAAAGCGCATGATTTGGCAGATGGACTACTTGGAAATGACGTAATATTTTTTTGATATTCCCTACATCATTTTTATAAAGAAATGAGGTACTTTAACTGAGTTTCGTATAAATTTCAATACATCATTATAAATTCTAAAAAGTGTGCTAAGTGTTAAGTCAACTGATATGTGACTAGTTGAGATTTAGATTGAATACTAAGATTATTTCTAATTTCTGAATTTTTCCTATTTCGCTCCCTCTTGGGCAGGGGTGATTGGTTCTATTTTTAGGCGATTTTTCATAGGTAATTACCAGTTGCCAATTGATTTTATATGAAGATTTGGACTATGTGTGCAAATCTTACATCATAAATTATATATCAGTCTGATTTTGAATAATTAGCAGATTTATGATGTAAGATTTATGAACTATGATTTATGATTTCCAGAACCAATCACCCCTGCCTCTTGGGGTTGGGAGTTTGCAATAGTAGGAAATGCTTTTCTGCGATTACCCCCAACCTCCAAGGGGGAGCGCTTTTCCTCTAATCTTAATAAACTACCGTTGCAAATTTGTTCAAATCTAATTTATTGAGGTTTAAATTCTTAGCAATAGAAATCTAAATATCAACTAGTCTGATATGGTTTGACTTACTACTAAGTAATGATAAAACAATAACTCCACCATTTGGACGGAATCTTTTGCCCTCATTTTTCTTTAAAAAATCCTTCCATAGCTAGGCTATGCAAGGATTTTTTTAAGAAAAATGAGAACAAAATAAACTCGCCCAACTTGACCAACTTATTATTTCATCGTTACTAAATAGTTACAAATTCTAATTGTATTATTTATTTTATTCAACCATTTATTCACCCCGACGAACCATCTTCCGAGTAGCTTCAAAATCAGTAGTAGACAATTGATAATACAATAAGCCATTTGGTAAATTATTCAAATTATTTAGTTTGACATGATGAATACCTTCCCCATACGTACCCGTTTTAGTTAAGATATTTCTACCCGTCGCATCAAAAACTTGTAGTACAACATCATCTGTTTTCGCTAATTGAAAACTAACAAGTGTTTCATCTTGAAATGGATTTGGAGTATTTTGAAATAATAGCGTAGAAGTATTATCTGATAATACTTGAATTGGTTCAAAATTTAAAGTCACATCCATGCTCTTAGCTGATGCTTCATAAGCTAAAGCAGGTGTAACGGCAGAGTTAAAAGTCAAAGCGTCACTGATCTGTACATCTTCTAAAGCTTTAACTACTAAAGTGAATAGCGTTTGATTGGTAGTAATAGCCTTATCGCTACTCCAAACAATAGTTATGACTTGATCTTCTAGTTGTGCAAAATTATTCTTATTGATCGCTAAGGCTCCTGGTTTAATATCAATAAAAGCTAATTCTTCCAAATTCATAGTAAATTGATAACCAATTATTTCGTTGAAGTTATTAGCAGAAATAGGAATTTCAATCGTCTGACCTGATGTTAAAATAGCATCTGTAGTATTGAATTGTAACATATTATTACTTCTAGATTCACTATGAAATAAGCCATTGGTTCTAACACCACCTACATCTCCAATTTTGACGCCTAAAAAATTAATATCCGTAACATTATTAGTCAAATTATCAATCGTAATAGACTCTGTAAAAGCAAATGGATTTAATGTATTATTTGTAATTTCTTCTAAATCGACAAAACGCCAGTTTTGATTGTCAGGTAATTCTTCTTTAAGTCCTAAGATTATTTTCTTCAATTCTACTATATCTGAAGTAGTGACTCTATTATCAAGATTTGTATCAGCAGCAATAATTTGATAAGCATTCTCAAAAGGTTCAACGCTTAGAATATGTCTTTTAATCAATACCAAATCGAAGGTTGTTATGCCATTTAATACCGTATTTCCCTTTGGCACAATCTCATATGTAACATTAATTGGTAATTCAGAGAATTGATAATTTCCGTTGGCATCAGTCTTTGTAGTGATGCCGTTATTTAAAATCACTTCAAAGCCTTCCAAGCCAACACCATCTTGAGTCATAATAGTACCTAAAATATTAGCAGTGCAATTTCCTTTAGTTACTGTAAGGAAAGTATTACTGTCAGATAATATAGCACAACCATCTGCTGTAATGCTCGTTAATGGATCACCTGCCGTATAGTTTAAAGTTCCTTCATAGGACACTCCAAAAACTCTGCTCACTCCAGGTACACTTCCATTTCCATCAAAATCATACGAGTCTTCCGTAATCACTTTTTCAATAAGGTTGTCTGCATCCGTAATAACGTATGCATAATTATCGCCCGCAGGTATCATCAAGCTATTCGTTAATGGAATTATGTCTGCTACTCCATCAGCCAAACAGATCGTTATTGCTGTAGCAGAATTGCTTGTACCAGTAGTCGTTTGTTGACATTCAAAGGCAGGTGTGCAATCTACTTTTGTTACTGTAAGAAAAGTACTATTGCTAGATAAAATTGCACAACCATCTGCCGTTATACTTGTTAATGCATTGCCTGCCGTATAGTTTAATGTGCCGTCATAAGATACTCCAAAAATTCTATTTACTCCAAGTACA
>JALZWC010001048.1 GCA_023300255.1 Saprospiraceae bacterium
ACGGTCGAGATGCAACCAACTAGCAATCAATAGATCGTCAGGTAAATAAGTGGTATAGTTTATCCTATCTAACCAGTAATAATCCGTTGCTAATCAAATCCGTTGCTAATTATTTTTCAGCAACGGATTTGATTAGCAACGGATTATTACCCCTTTATTAGCTGATGACCTATAATTTAGCTCTTGATTGGCATTTAGAATAATAAATTAAACCTTTTATGCTGCCTTGCAAGCCCATACGCTTTGCAGGTCAAAAAACAAAAACGAAATGAGAAACAAGCTGTGGTTCGTTTTTCTGGTATAGTGTTTGACCTTATGATAACGATATAAATTTATAATATATATACCACTTTTTCTCCCTAACAAAATAATACACAACTAAAATATTTTCTTTTTCCTTGAAGTAATTTCTCTACCGTACACTTTTATGACATCTAGGATTCTTGTATGGGTAATCCCTTGTGGTTGCCCAAACTTGCTGTCTAAATAGGGCAACCACAAGGGATTGCCCATACAAAATAGTTCAATAATAAAAAGTGTACGGTAGAGAAGAAGCAATTAAGGAATGGTGGATTATATAATTGTGTAGTTTATTATTTGTCATTTTTGAGAGAATCAAAACAATGAGTTTGTTTAAAAATAGATAAGTCTACTAACAGGATATAAGCAAAGAATAGAGCAGTACTTGTTATAACCTAGTTTTCAAACAACTTCATTACTAACAATGTCGTGGTAATGCTTAAATCAATTAAAGGTCAGAAAACAATTCTTCTTCTTTTTTTACTTTTTTCTTTAATTCAACTTACAGGGAAAAATGTTTTCCTTGAAAGTAGAATGGATAAAAATAGCTTTTGTTTTGAAGAAAAAAAAGAATCAAAACATTCAGGATATCCGCCCGCCGTTCCTTTCACTTCCATTAAGTCAGATAAAAAAATCAAGGATTTAAATCACAAGGAAAGCCTCAAGATGACTACCTCGCCCTCTGGCTATATTAAATATGCAGACTTGAGAGGAGTTGAAGGAAGTCCTCAATGGGACAGTTTGTCGATTTGCGGAAATTGCGATACCATTTCCATTTTTTTAGTCACCAATAGCGATACAGTAATCACTGACAATAGGCTCACAGTGAACCTTCCTGATGGCTTGGTCTATTGTGGGACGGTAGGGTCAGAGACGACAATTGGTGTTTCGGAGGCAGATGCTTCTAATACTCAATCCCCTACGTTTTTTATACCAGATATTAATTCTGGAAATGGAGTACAAGTATGGTTTACAGTAAAAGCAGAATGTAAGGTGGTGTCCACTTTATTTGATCCAGTAAATGATGAATTATTGATTGACTACAGAATGGATTATACGGATCCTTCTGGAAATGCTGCCTATGATTTGTTTTTTCCGCCAAGACCATATAACAACGCGGTCTTGATTCCTGTAATCAATATCTTGAGTATTGAGGATCAAACATTGGCAGGCGCACCAATAACTGGAACGCTGGCCGTGCCAGGTAATTACCAACAAAAAGTGATCATTTCTCAAAATGGTTTGGGTGCTTACTTGGAGGAGTTTTATTTGGAAGTGAATTATACGGATGCGGCGCATACATTTGTTAGTATGGAAATCAATGGGGTAGATGTAAGTAGCAAAGTGGTAAATAATGGAGATAAATTACAGGTTTTATTAGATGGTACTGATTTCGCCACTAATATGGATCCATTAAATTTCCCCGACCTTTTTGAAGAAGAGGAACAATTGATGGTGGTCGTCGATTGGTCGATTGATTATTGTTTGGACACTAATATAGAGGTAGAATATAATGCTTTTTACGCTTGTGGCGGTACGATTTGTAGAGATAATACAGATGACTCCAGATCTTCTCAAACTCCATTAGATGGTCCAGATTATAACATTTCTATTACAGGAGGAGGCACACATGGCACAACAAGTATGTGTAACAATAGATCGAGGACACTTCGATATAATAACAATTCAACAAACGCCCTGTCGGATGCTTATGATATTGCGCTGGAGTTTAATACGAGTACGGCGAGTTTTTGTAATGTTGAAGACGTGTTGATTAATGGCGTATCTGTCCTTGATGGTTATGGAATTTCGCCAGTAAGTAATTTTAGAGCTGCACTCAAGCTTGACAATGTATTGACTTCAGATCCTGATGGTGCAGGTGGATTAGACGATCTGGATGGGGATGGATATTATGATGATTTGCCATCGTCTTCTAATGTTTCGATTCAATTTGTTATGGGTTCTGTTTGTGATGAAATTGCAGAATATAATATTATTTCGACAAGTTGTTCAAGGGTTAGTTGTGCTTATAGACCCTCCGTAAAACCTATTTACAAGATTACTTGTGAAGAAGCGTACGTGCAGAATACCTCCTTTATCGAAGCATGGATTATTCAGGCACATTCGCTTTTAAATATAGGAATTTACAGTGCTCCTGATAACTTAAACCAAAACGATGATTTCACTTTAGGCTACGCAGTTGATTGGAATAATAGTTTTAGATCTCCCAACTCTTCCTGTGCCAATTATTCTTTGGATTTTGCACTTCCACTTCCAAATGGTATTCAGGTCAATAGCGCCACATGGAACGGTGGTGCAGTTCATGTTGATAGCATAAATATGGTAAACGATACCTTGCATATCCGAACACATGCTTTCAATAGAACCAATCTCACTACCCAAACGGATTTAGTGATTAGTATGACCAACCTGATCTGTACCAATGACATAATTGACTGGGAGCCAATCACCTACTTAAATTGTAATGATGACTTGCCTGATTGTGGATGTAGTATTCCAATAAATAATACACCCGAAGGTAGATCTTGTAAGACTTCTGCCAGTACGGTAAGATTGGGTTGTACCTGTCCTTGGGTGAATACAACAAAATATGATATCCAAAGAAACAGCTTTGGATATACGGATAAAGATATGGGGGAGCTAGTGGATGAAAATACGACTGGCATTGCACTCAATAATTTTCTTTCTTGCGATTCTTTCTTACTATGTACGGAAGGGGTGATAAGAGGTGATGGATATGATTCTTTAAAATTACATATTGGTCAAGACGATAATAATTTTATGCTAGAAACATTAACTGCCGAATTTGAGGTGATCGATGTTTCTACAGGTATGACCATTAGTGGGGTTTGTGGAACAATTAGGAAGGACAGAACAAATGACCAGATTTCTTTTCAGGATCCATTTGTAGTGCGTACTATTTATGGTTATGAATTAGATCTAAGTGCTTGTTTGACTCAACCACTCGATTTAGGGGATACCGTGCGGCTTACAGGGTTTGGTATTATTTCCAATTACATGGGTACAACTTCTTTAGAGCCAGACATCAATGAGGCAATTTGGTCTGTCTATGATCCTGATCCTTTGTTTATGGACTTTATGGAATGTAATGCTCTAAATGATCCTATTGGCATATATAAATATGGTATACATGGAAGGGGAGATGTCAATTTTGATAATTTCTGTGAAGGTAATTTTAGGGGCTTGATTTTGCCAGGACCAAGTTTAGCTGCTCCTTCGAATACAGATGCTTTTCCGAATGAATTTAGGCTTGTAAATGCTTTGGATTCCATCATTGTTTGTGCAGAAGGCGAAGTAGATGAATCTAGCTTTATGCTTCAAGTTTCTAGTTCAAATCTGATGGCCGTGACGCCTTTGAGAACTTACCTCTCAGGGGTTAATACTTGTTATGTTTTTGCCATTGATACGTCAATTTATCCCCCTATTTGTGCTGATTTTTCGGAAGTGGGAGACACATTGGCACTGTTTAGTTTTGATTATCTTAGAAATTGTACAGCCAATGATGTGTCTTCAACAGACATTGGGGTTTCTTACAATATACATTATCGTCAATCAGGAAATTTAAAGAATGATCCTACTTGTTTTAACAGTCTTACAGACATTGTCAGTGGTACAAGGGATATCAATGTCGAAACATCTCCACCACCACCTGCGGACATAGAACTTACGGTTTCTCCATTATCCCAAACGGCGGTTTCTGGAAATCTCTGCTTTGATGTAAGAGTACATAATACGGGCGGCTCTGTTGCTCCAGTTACTTGGCTAGGGCTTCAAAATCTTAGTGGTGATGTAGCTTTCATTACCGTGACTAAAGACGCTGGAGCTACCAATCTGAATATCTTACCCAGCGGAAATCCTGTACTCAATCAGGCATTGATTGATCTTGATACCATGTTGGGTAATACGGAATTTATTGATCTCGAAGTGTGTGTCGATGCGATGAGTTGTGGTTTGGACACCATAGGTTTTTATGCTGGTTGGGAATGTAATCGCTTGCCAACTGATATTCAGCCTGCAAATTATGATCAGTTTACTTGTCCGCCTGTTTATAAAGAGGTGTTTTTTGAAATTTTAGATCCTCAAATCCAATTGAATTTTGTCGAACCGGTTACAGGCGAGGTTTCCTATTGTGAAGCAACTGAGTATCTGATTGAGATCAAGAATGTTCGTCAAGGCCCTGCATTTATTGATAGTTTATTTATTTACCTTCCGTTGGGCGATGGATTCCAGTTCGTTCCAGGAAGTTTTACTTTAGATTATCCCTCTGGTACAATACCAGTATCCATCCCTGATCCTATCTCAACAGGAGTATCTGATCTTTTTCTGGGTAATCAATATGTATTGACTAATTTCTCGCCGCCGCTTGATGCAGATCATACGCTTCCGGGAATTAACATTAACCCTCGTACTAATAGGATGTTTCTCGGATTTGAAGGGGTACCAACTTGTAATTATGAGGAGGGTTCAATCATGCGATTTAAGGCAAAAGGACAGAATATCTGTGAGGAAGAAATTATTTCAAATTTAAATACCTCTCCTCGTATATCTCTATTTGGCATCGATACTTTGTTGGTAAACGAATACTTGATTTTTGTTGAACCTTCCCAATTTTCTACCTGTGCAAATCAAGAGATATTCGAAGTAAATATTTTAAATGAAGGATTTTTTCCTACTAGTCCAGATGAATTGGTTTGTTTGACTATCCCTAGTACAGTGCCACTTGTTTCTGGCAGTTTCAATTTCTTTAATCCAAGTACTTGGAACCCAATAGTTATGGAGGATTCCGTCGGAATGGGTATCCAACAATATTGTTTCCGTATGCCTGCGGGTGTACCAGTAGGTGGGGTGTTTAGTTTTAATTTTGAAGTTGACATAGCTGCTAATACGCCATGTGGCATTCACCCATTTTTTATCAAAACCTTATTTGAGCAAGACCGAATTTGTGAATTTTTTGTGAGTGAGGAAGAATGCAACTTACGGATCAATACTTCACTGAATAATGAGTTTGGTGTGAACTTAATAAATTCCTTATCTGCTACGACAATTGAGACTCACTATAGTTTGAATACCTGTGGGACGGACCCCAGTCAAATTACCTACCAAATTGAGGTAACTAATAATCTGATCGAAGATTTCCCCTCAGGACAAGCCACTGTTCGCTTGTATGAAGATGTTAATGATAATGGAGTACTAGATTTTGGAATAGACACAGAAGTAAGTGCAGATTTCATTAATCAAATTATTCCATCAGGTGGGTCTGTTGAAGTCAGTGGTGCATTTGACTTACCCTTGGTTGATTTTTGTGATTCCAACGATTATTTAATAGAATTATCAGACAACGCAGGCTGTGCATGCGGTTCTGAATACAAAGCAGTGCAACCCATTGTGGATGGTTTATTTGGCACTTCGTTGAATGATATTATCCCTACATGCGGTCTTAATTTTGAAATATATCCTTCTGAGTCCTGCTATACTTATGGTGGAATTTATGCGGATATTATAGGTATTGAAAGTGTGGAACCATCCGACTATTTTATGTATGAGCCTAGTGTAGCATTATCATCTATTACAGATGGTGCGGGCAACCCCTTAGATCCTGATGCCTATCTAGATGATGTTGACTTGGGTCTTTCTTTTGAAGTAGATGGAAATGATGTCTATGCAAGTTATGGAGTTGAAGGAGAATTTAACCAATGTTCCTCCGATGGTATTATAAAATTGACCTTCGATATTCCTTTACAATTAACCTCGGGTTGTAGTCTTTCTTATACATTGACGATGAATTGCTCAAGTTCTATGATAAATCTAAATTCTATAGTAACGAAAGAGGAAGTATTCTGCGATATAAGGGACAGCGTTTGTGTGAATATATTTGATCATCTGATATTTGAAGATTTAGCGGGTAATTCAATAGATCCGCATGACCCTAATTCTGGTTTTGATTTTGACCGTTTTGCTTCAGTATCAATTATTAATACCTTGACGAACACCTCTCTTTTTCGATTCAATACAGATACCGTATCAAGTTATGCTGATTTAGATTATGAAATTTGTGTGGTAGATGGCGATTCTTACAGGGTAGTTTTTATCATAGATGTAAATGAGGCTTGCAATAGTACACAGTCCATAATCAATTTCTCTTTCGGAAGCTCTGATTTGGGATTTACTCATCTATTCAATTATCCGACTGGGATATGTTTGGGGGAAGAGGTTGAAATCATAAATACCCACACAGGTATATTTGAAGGCATTTCGATAATCTCAGGGGATAGGCTCGCCATTCCTATTTGTAACGATCTGGAAGTATGCGATACGATTACTGTTTCACCAACAATTCCAACGACTTATAAAATCAGCCTTGTAGATAGCCTAGGCTGCCGAAATGATACCATCTTTACTATTGATGTGAGAGATACAGAATTAGCACTAATAGTTACTGTTGATGATAATCTACTTTGTGAAGGCTCTTCTGAAACGGCGATGGTTTGTATCAATGATTCAAGAGCTGCAAGCATATTTACTTGGCAATTAGATGGGGTAGATATACCTGGCACGGCAGGTATGACCTGTATTACTGCTGCTGCGGAAGGTGTTTATTCGATTGCTGCGGAAGATGATTTGGGTTGTCTGCTAGCGGGGAAAAAAAATGTTTTTGTACAACCAGCACCCGAACCAATTGCACTATTATTTGGTGATTCTGCATTTTGCATAAGCAAAGATACATTGACAATTGCGACTACGATAGGTTTTAGTTCTTACACTTGGTACCAAATTACAGGTGGCTCTACAACGCCGATTGCAACGGGTGTCAATTTCATTGAGTTTAGCGATTTGGGCACCCATAGTTTCTATGTAGAAGTAACAGATCTTCAAGGATGTGCAGGTGTTTCCGATACCCTTACAGTGGAAGGAAAGGATTGTTTTGTTGATCTTGAATTGGACAAAGGTTTATTATACAAAGGTGTGCCTGCTCCTGATAGGCTAACACCCGGCGATACGGTAACGTACCTGATTGCTATAGAGCATAGAACGCTTCAAGGAGATTCCATTCCTTTGGATGCAAGGGGCGTGGTAGTGAATGATGATTTACCTGCTGGATTGACTTACCTAA
>JALZWC010001049.1 GCA_023300255.1 Saprospiraceae bacterium
ATTTCCGACCGTACTATGCCATATTCTAAAATCTACATCTGGATCACAATCATCAAAACTATTACCATTCAACCAAGTAGCAGGAACCGTAACCTGCTTACTAGCTAATATATCTATATTCAAATTATTGCCATTACATAGGGCTACGGGTATACTACAGTCTTTGAATTTAAAAAATTGCTCAGAACTACTTGAGTTACCACAATTATCAAAAGCTTCTACTCTAACCGTGTAGGTTTCAAAAGGTGATACATTATAATCAATTGTAGTAGCAGTACCCTTCTTAACTAAAGTACCACTTTCAAATAATTCATAGCTAAAAGTAATATCTGAATTAAAAGTACAATCCTCGGCAGTCAATGAAAAAATCCTCGGCGAACGGCAATTCGTACTCCCCGCTGTAAGACATTCTATACCTGAATTTATAGAAATAATAGGCGCTTCCGAATCCTGTACTTTGATTATTTGAGTGTAGGTAAAATATCCATAGTTACCTAATAATTGTCCGTCTACGATATCTCTTGCAGAAAAGGTTCGATTCCCTGAATACCCCACATGCCCATCTGCACCAATATCTCTAGGTAGTGCATATGCTTCTTGTCCATTGACTAATTGGCAACTATTCACCAATTGCCATTTTCTGAATACTTTATAACAGCCACCTCCTGTGCCTGCAAATATTTCGTCTTTAAATTCCCATTTTAATAAATCACATAGACCAGAAAAAATTTCAATTGGAAAATCAGGAACTACAGCCCCACATTGGAATATGGTATCTGCTGGAAAGGTCACCGTCCAACCTGGTCGATACTGTACATGAATATTTTGTTCATACCAAACAGAGCTAGGAGAACTTCCACTCAAATCTAAAGAACGGTATCTTCTTTTTAACATTTGCTCTCCGCATTGATCTACAATCAATTGATATTGTTGTTCTAAATTTATTGCGCCACAATCTAAATTATCTTTACAAACAGGATTCCCAAATTTTTCTATAAACAATGCCCCTCTTGCAGCATCCACGTCTACCCATTCTTCTTCCTCAAATTGGTTATTATGGTTGTGATCTGTTTGGGTGCCAAATACATCCGTATGGTATTCGTCGCAAAAAGCAGTCGTATCGGGTAATCCAGCACAAATAGGTTGTAAATGATCTTCTGGAAAAATGTTTAACCAACAAACATTGTAGTTTCCAGCTTTATCAATTGCCAACAATTGTACTCTTACTAATTGATCAATATCACAGCAACCGACCTCTACAAAACGAGCCCAACCCTCCCCTGGAATCCGACCATCATAAGTGGTTAAAATTTCTGTATTTAAAGAAGATTCCATCACATTAGTATCGCCACAAATAGATCTTCGAATATAGAATTGATCAATACCACAATTATCTGAACTACCATCGTCAATATCCTCTGGCCGAATTGGAAAATTGCCATTCGTCATACTTACTCTTAATTCATCTGTACATATTGGTGTTGGACTTGTTTGATCTTGTATATCAAAATAAATATGACAAGTATCAGAACGATTATTACAAGCATCTATATGCGCAAAGGCCGCACTATAAGAGCCAATAGCTAATTCTTCTTCTCGATCTGGGTAAAAGTCTACGCCTCCATCTGCACCAAATAGACCGATTAACTTTGTAGTAAATGTAGCATTACAATTATCCGTACCTCTTGGTGTTGGAATATCTGATAAGGATAAAAGACCTGTACATCCGAAATGTCCATTAGAAAAAACATGAGGATTAGAAGCACTCCCTATTTCTCCTTCAAACGGCTTTATCATTATAGGTGCTACGGTATCAACTACTACTATAATTTGAGTATCTGCTGGTGCAACAGATTGTTCATTCTCGCAAAAATTTCTCAAAGACCAATATCTAATTATCTGAAAAGAGGCCCCACAAACAGGAATCGTATCTTCTCTATAAGAGGCATCTAAAAAACAGGTAGCACCACCATTGGTTTGTAATTCCAAGTCTGGAATACCATCTCCATCAGAATCAAGTTTGGGCCAGCCAGTAATAGATGGATCCGCTAGCATAGAACAATCGATCGTCGTATCTTTTGGCGCGTGTAGATTATCCGCAGTGGGACGTTCTACAATCAATGCCTGATACGCATAGGAAGTTTCTCCACATCGATCTATTGCTACCCACCTAGCATAGAAAGTCTTAGTTGCATCGCAGGCATCTAATTGGATTTCTGGAATTTCTACTTCTAGGCTTGCCAATTCACAATTATCAATTACTCTTGGGCGAGTTAGTTGCGTTGGCGATATTTCCAGATCTTGACAACCATAGAAAGAACCAATTGCTTGAATAGTATCTTGCTCTGCATCTAGAAAAACAGGTCTAATTCCATCTACAAATCTAATTTTTATCTGACAAGAATCTCTATGGCTTTGTGTGCAAGACAAGCTGTCGATTGTGATGACTCTCGTGACAAAGGCATCATACGAATTATTACATTTAATATTTCCATTATCTCCAGCATTAAGGACTGGTAGAGAATCCAAAGTAGTAGATAAAGTACCAGATACTAATCCTGTATCTGTTTGTACATGTACTACAAAATATTGCTCAATCGTCCCATCATTAAAAGGTTCGCAATTACCAAAACTTTCTAAAATAGCATCTGGTGCAATTTCCGTTTTACACCCTTGACCGATAGAGACATTAATTTCATCATTACAAACCAAACTTGGTGTGGTAACATATATAAAGCAACGAGTATGAACAGTTGTATCTACTAATAACCTATAGTCAATTGTATATACGCCATATGGTAAGCCATCTTCTGTAATTATTGTCCCTGCAAGCACCGTATCTCTTTTACCGCAAAAGGATCTAATAACTCGTTGGTCGGCTACAGTACAGTCACCGTCTTGAGAGATATTTATGGTAGGTATTTGATACGTCACATCTGCCCGCAAGGTATTACAATCGGCTACCTTGGTTACATCCCTTGGTTTCGTAAAAGTAGCATTTGATTCTTCTAAGCAAGTAATATGTGCCTTCCATCCACTACCAGATAGATTATCTCCATTGGTTTTAAAAGAGAAAGTAATACAACCAGAAGCATTAATGGTAGGATCACAATTGGAAGCAATCCAACCACCATTAATTTGAAATACTCCAGCTCCGCCTGCCGTATCAATTCCATTCAAGGTATCTTTCCCTTCATATACAAAAAGAGAATCACCTGAAGCTAGATTGAATTCAGAAAAAGTGAATAAGAGTTTATCTCCATGATTAGGAGGACAGATAGTAACAATGCTATTTCGAATACTATCTGTTCCATCAAAATAAACTAATGCACCGTCACTATGAAAGAAATGAGTGTCTGTACAATTAGCTAAAGTATAGCCCAAAGAATCCTTTGTACCAACAGGCATTACATAAGTAATGGTGTCAGCCATTGAAGTATATGCATTGTTACCAGAATTAATGATTGTCGGTTCTTCCTTTTCTGTAACCGATAATTTGGAATAATTGGCTGCACTGGAAGAGTATCTCCGCTCTTCTGTTGATATAACAACAGAATCTTCCAACCAATTTGCATCTTGTAACAAAAAAGTACTAGATACAATAATTATTAATAGTGTCGTAAATGTAAGGATTCTCATAGGTATTTCCTTTTTATATAATATAGCTTAGCACTACTACTTCTAGAGTAGTGCTATATTTTTTAGCAAAAATTGATTCAATACTAATGTAATAAAGCTATCTATAGTAATAGTGTTATTACATTAGTACGGAACTAACATGAATGGAAGTTTGGTTGGTAAGAATAGTTGTAAGATCAGAATTAGAGCGAGTATCGATAGCACAATTGTGTATTGTTATGCTATACCCGCTAATACATTGGTGTGAAAAGTTCTGGTTGGTATTCGGTAACTACTAGTAAATAGTTACCTATAGAATTGTGTAAGATAAAACGATCACGAATGATTTTTTCTATTACTTTTTATTAGGCATAATAAATTAATAAAGTGGTCAATTTAAGGCCAATCTATTAGTGTAATATGTCAAAGCAATTAATAAGAGCAAGGTGTGTGTGTAAGTATGTTGTGTGTAAGGAATCTTCTGGTTAGGAAGATATAAATAGCTCTTATTATTGCATAAGTATACTGTTAGGAAGTACTGTGTGGGTACTCCTTTAAGGCACAATAAATTAATAAATTAGTCAATTTAGTGCTAGTCATTTTAGCTTATAAATGAAGAAGCCTAAGCTCCTAAACCGCAAAGCGGATAGGCGGCTCAAAAAATAAATATAGCAGGGCTATGGTTTATTTTCTAGCATTTCTTATAAGTTAAAAGGAAGAACTTGCACCGCAAGTGAATCTATCTGGTCTTCAGACAGACCGCAAAGCGGACAGGATGCTAAATGGCTAATTTGTTGGTTTAAGATGCCTAATACACTCTAATTAAAAGTAGTCATTTTTTTCCAGCGTAAAATGGAGTCAACTTCTAAAAATATCTTGTGTTATTTAGGAAGTAATAGTTCCTTCTGTAAATAAAAACAATAGACAAAGAGCGTATAAACACACTAATTTCTACAGTAAAATTTACCGATAGATACCCTTACTTTTAAAATTTACAAGATTAAGATTGATAAGAAGAGATAGGCTTTAGATAAGGCTTATTTAGATAGGGCTCGATTAGATAGCGAGCTAAAACTGTGGGTAACACCTCATAGTGGTGTTGGATGTCCAGAGACATCATACTTAAAATCGTTTTTAACATGGGATACATATAGTAATACGACCTTCCTAATTTTTTATGGCTTAGCACCATTTTTAGTTTAGGCTCCTATTGGTCATATTTAGTTTTCTCATAGGATATTTTTATAATGTCAAAATCTATTCCAAAAACACATTTTTTTAAAATTAATTTAAATATTTTTATTATTTGTTTGTTAAATTATAGCTTCACTATATATTAGGGCTGTTTCTAAATAATAAACACATATCTGAAAACATCTTTTTCGCTAGTTTTTTTTTAAAAAATAAATCCGTAGTTAGGGAGTAGGTAATAATTCGTAAATTGGCGGTATGAAAACTGTTCTAAAAATCAGAACTCATAAATCTGCCTGCCAAGGCAGGCAGGTTTATGAGTTCCGCCCTAGAGCAATCATATCTACACCCCAACAGAACGCAACTCTCCCAACCAAAACTGGTGTCCTCCATAAGTACCGCCATATCCTATATTACGTTGAAAATAATGCTTTGTAAAGCCGTCAGAAACTTGAATTTCGAGTATACCTGGTTCGCAATTTCTACCAACTATAAAAGGTGCTTTCACCGTACATAATCTATTTTCGAATGGTTGAGGTGCAAGCGTCGTCACTTTTCCTTCCTTATTAGTATGACGGACTATTAAGGTAGTATGGCGACCAGATAAAGGCGTAGCAAATAATAATTTATCTTTAGCTTTATCCATGATATTACCTAAAATCCTATAATACCGCTTCACCGTAGTGCCATTAGTTAATTCAATTTCATATAGGCCAGACTTAATTTTTACTGCATCGTTAATAAAATTATTAGCTTTATCGTAAGTCTCAAAATGCTTTATCACACGGGAATCTTTTTTGTGATAGAAGTACAGTTTAATTTCTCCAAAACCATTATCTGGTCCTGTGATAACTGGCGTACTATTATACATTTCTTTCCCATCATGCATCCGTGTTACTTTTACATGGACCTGCTCTCCGTTCTTCTTATATCGTTTTTTACCGTGAACCCATTCATTACCATTTTTAAATGTTTCATATAAATAAATCCTAGCAATACCAACCCATTCTGAAGTAGTATGATAGTCGTGCATATCCATGAAGATTTTATCCCCAGGAATATTCATACAATAGAAAAGTTTTTGATTCGCCATCCATTGTCTAGTCGAAACCTTTTCTATAGTAGGCAGCAGCGACTCACAAATAGAAAGAAACATTTCTCGGTCAGGGTCTACTCTACCCTGCTCTAATATTGCATAATATCGTTGATTAAAATCTTTTGCAAAAAAGCGTCCCGTCTTCATTTCGTACTCCAAGGCTATCTTATGAAAAGCTTCAGATCCCAGATAGTAACGAGCTAATTCCAATACGTTAATACCACCAATACTACTCTGGACATTTTGCGTAATTAATGCATTATCTTCTATTCTAAAATCGTAGTTATACCCTAAAGTAGA
>JALZWC010001050.1 GCA_023300255.1 Saprospiraceae bacterium
ATTGGCCTACTACTTCCAATACAACCTGTCTCATTTTCTGTTACTTGTGCTATATATCCTGCGCCTTCTAATTCATCGGTAGCGGTCAAAGTAGGAAAATTAAAGGACTCTGGTCCGATCCATTCAATGGTTACATTCGGTAAATCACTTATGGCAGTAAATTGGATAGAATTCTCCGTACAATTAATAGCACCAGTTTCATCAATACTGACTCTAGGGCGAGGTCGCTCGGTTATTTGGATGCTATCATTTTCTACACATTGATTATTAGTATTGGTTACTTTTAAATAAAAATCACCACCCGTAAAAACTTTTAGCATTCTTTCTGTACCGACTATAGTACGATTAGAATCTGTCCATTCATATAGGTATTCTGGCCCAAAAGAAGTAGCATCTGTACCTAATAATAATTCTAAGTCTAGAATCCCTACACAATACAAAGTATCCGTTCCTGCATCTGCAATAGGTGTATCTAGAGAAGCGTTTATAACCACGGAGTCCGTTGCTATACAAATAGTTTTTTCATTAATAACTGCCAGATAATAAATACCTGGTTCTGTTACATTAATCTGCATCCCTTCCCCTATAGAACTGGCATTATGAGTCCATATATAAGAAAAATCATCTCCTTCGGAAGACCCTCTTCCATCTAATTGAAGATTATTGACTGCACAGTTCAATATTTGCGATGGGCCTGCTTCCGCAGTAGGTAGCATGGTATCAATAGCGATAGTTACAATTTCTGTAGTAGGACAATTGTTGCTAAGATCTGTTATTTCCAAACTATAAATACCAGGGTCAGTGATGACTAAATCTTCTGTTTCAGAAAGTAATACATCATTTTTTTGCCAACTATAGGCACGTTCTCCAACAAGATCCGTAGTGCCAAATACAGGAATACTTTGCTTGACACAACTAAGAGTATCAAACATTGGAATATTAAAATTGACAATTGGAAATTTCCTAATATCTTCTACTGTAATACTATCTATTGTTTCACAATCATTGGAGCTATCATATACAGAGAAAATATAGGTGCCTTGTGTTATTACTTGAACCTGAAGACTATCTAAATTACTTCTTGATTCATATTGTCCATTTGTAGTAGACCAAGTATAGGAAAAGGTATTTCCTTCGGAAGAACCTGCGGCACTTAAATTACTTATTGGTGCGTTGCAAGTAAGTTCTGCTGGCACGGCTAAATTAACGACAGGCACATTTTCGTCTATTTTAACTTCTAACGATTTAGTACTAGGACAGCCATTTGGTCCAATAACTGTATGGGTATAGATTCCTATTTTTTCTGCTAAATGCTCCGAGGAACGAATGGTATCTCTATCGGGCGTAATCCATAAAAATTGACTATTAGCAATACTAGTCGTAGCTGTTAAATTGATGCCACTCACAGAGCAAGTAAGTGTTGTATCTACAGGAATTTCTAGATCAGGTGTTTGTAGACTATCCACTACTATGACCAATGCAGAATTCGTGCAACCATTAGGTGCCAATGCTTCTACTTCGTAGTTACCTGGAATACGTACTTGTATTTGTTCTCCTGTCAATTCATTTGGTAGGACATCGCTCGACCAAGTCATCAATACACCTAAAGTGTCACTTAGTGCGGAAATATTTACCTGTCTAGCATTACAAGAAATGGTATTGCCAGTAGTCATAATATTAGGTCGATCCATAGATTCTGTAATTCTTACAGAATCCTTTTCGCTACAACCTGTTGAGGTATTCGTGATAGTTAGTACAAAAGTGCCTCCTTTATTAATTTCTGGTTGATAGCTGTCCATCCCTGTCGAAATATTACCTCCATTATTAGCTTGCCAATCGATCATGAAATTAGGCCCAGCATCAGAACTAGAAGCGTCTAGTTGAATACTAGGTTGATCGCAAGTAAGTATACTATCACTGGCTATATCAACCACAGGTAATTCAAATATCTGAGTGATCGTAACAGAGTCTTTCACACTACAACCATTAATGGTATTTGAAATTTCTAATACATAGGTACCCGACCGATCAATAGCTGGATTAGCACTAGCAAGATCTGTTCCTTCTAGGAACCGACCGTCTGAAGTTTGCCAGTCATAGATGAATTCAGGACCACTACTAGATGCTTCACCTTTTAATTCAAAAATGGGAAGTTGACAGGTTAGTAGGGTTGTTTCTCCAGCAATTGCTTCTGGAAAAACTCGTTCATCTGTAATATTGACTGTATCAATTGTAGTACAACCATTAGCTGCTATAGCCGTAACCATATAAAGACCAGGCTCCGTAATAGTTAACTCTCTGGTTGTAATGGGCGCACTTAAGGGGGCACCAGACCAAGAGATTATAGCACTTGGTGTTTGGCTTAAAGCAAGTGCATTAACGGTTGGAGCTTTACAGCTAATCAAGTCATCATTAACTTGTAAATCGGGTTCTAAAAAGTCTGAAATAATTCGAATGGTATCTTTTGAAACACAGCTATTGGTTTCATTGATTACAGAAAGTATATAGGTGCCTGCTCGATCAATTTCTGCATTTGTAGGGCTTGGTTTATTAAAGACCGTTCCACTCCAATCATAAATAAATTCAGCACCTTGGGAAGAACTGCTGCCATCTAATTCTAAAATAGGATTGATACAATTTAAAGTGTCCTGATCTTTAGTGATTTTGGCAATTGGAAAACTAAAATCATCTGTTACTTCCACACTTTGCTCCACACGACACTTAGTATTAGTGTCTTCTACTGTAAGCGTGTAGGTTCCTGCTTTGTCAACTAAAGGAGTTAATATATCTACCTCATTTTTGAATGCTACTCCTTGAGTATCCCATACATAGTTATACTGATCACCAGTAGAAGTAGTAGCGGTATTTAGAAATAAAGTATCTGCCGTACAATTTAAGACAGACGGTGTTTCAATGGCAACAATCAAGGTGGCATCTCCGATCAGGGCACTACCAGCAAATTGCAGTTCAAAACCTACTTCATTATTATCTTGGTTGTCTACTACTAGAAAATATTTCTCTCCAACAGTTACATTTCTGGCGGGATCAAATTTACCTGCTACACTAAAACTATCTACCCCATTGTCACTTAGTCCAATTGCTCTATCCGTATTATTACCTCCGCTAAAGCATTCTACAGCGCTGCTTTCACAGGCACCTTGCAAGAGATTATAACGATACCCAGCATTGCCATTCGGAATAATGGCAAACTCTAAAGTCCCACTAGATAATATGTCGAAGGTATACCACTTGGATTGAGTTTCGGCGGCCTCGCCCCAACAACTACCTGCATCTCCTTCTTCCTTGAATAAACCAGGCCCTTTTGTTTTACTGACAGCAATAGGCGTTTTATCACACAATTGCTTAGCTGTTCCACAATCTGCTGATAAATCTACGGCAATCAATACTTTACCAGGCTCGCTATCCGTACCCATCATTACATTGTCAAGCTGGGTAACGGCTATATTATTAAAATTAAATAAAGAAGAATCGCCTTCTTCTCCTAAAGCTTCAAAACAAACTTGAAATAAGACGGTACTATCTGCTACGACAATGCCTAAGGTATCATCGGCTGGTATTACATAATCAAACTGAATGGTCTGGTTGGTAATTCTAAAATCACTAATTCTGAAATCGGGTAGGGCAACATTGTCAATGTTTTGGACCGTTCGGTATTTGATAATAGTAGGGTCCCAAGCCATCTCCCAATGCATTTCTTTTAAAAATGCCATATTCTGTGCCATCACATCTATACAAGGAGTTTCTATAGGAGTAATCTCTTCAATAGAACCTTCTAATTCAAAAATACAGGGAACACCTTCGGCGGTTTCGTCTTTACAAGGATCACATTCTAATCCTTCTTCTTCACAAAATTCAATATCAAAATCAATCAGTCGTCCCGTATCATTCCCTTCTGGGTTGCCATCAAGGACTCTTAAAGTCCAGCTACCATTAACTTGACCGCTTAAATCTGACAAATCCCCTAAGTGAGGGTAGTATTGTCCATTACGCGTACCAAAGAAAGCCCATTCTTGGTTGTTATCCCATGTTTGTTCTAAGCCATCATCTGGCATAGAAATGTCTTTTCTAGGAATAAAACTAATTTTAAAATTAGTATTTTCTGTACTAGAAAATCCAACGCTAATTGGTCCAATCAATTGAATCTCATCCCCATCAGGAGCGATCAAGAACATTTCTACATCTCCGACTAAATCATGTCTAAAATGAATATTTACTTTTTTAATGCAATTGTCTTGATTGGAGAGATTATTGGGTCGAATATTGAAGACATTCAAATGAAAATCCTGTACAGATATATATGGTTTGTTAATGGTGTCTGCAAATGCTTGAATACCATCTTCACCATCTTCAATAACTCTACCACAATCATGACAGGCTGGGCAGGTCGTTTCTTGTGACCACAAGGAAGAACTGAGGAGGAGGAAAAATAAGGATAAAAATATACGCCCCATATAAGGAATCTATATAATCTTTCTTAAGAAATGAAAATAAACAACGGAGTATCTTGGTTCAATTGATTTATTTTATTTCTAAGTGTTTCACAATCAGTTATTTATGTGTAATATTGTAAGGTGTAATACACTACTGGATATTTTTAGAATAGAGAAGCGAGAATAGAGATAGATTTCGTTTAAAAACTGACTAAATTTCGTTGTTTTCTAATTGAAATACATCTCTAACCTCGATTCTTTACGCTCTTTTCTAAAAATGTCCAGTAGTCTAAAGGGTATAACTACCTCAAAATGACAGATATAACCGTTTTTAAAAGACACTTCTAAAGTGTCCAACAATTTCTAAGGCAAAGTGTAAGAATAAATTGGTCGTTTAAAGCTAGACATTTTTTCTTCTAAGGAATGCTAAAAAACTAAGCATAGCTGGGCTATGGTTCTTT
>JALZWC010001051.1 GCA_023300255.1 Saprospiraceae bacterium
AAACAATTTGAACAAAGCAATTATATCGCTTTTGAGCATATGTATTTATCTAATAGAAGAGATGGACCTAGAATGATTCTGAGCTACAAAGGACATGAAGTGAATGCTCAAGAAAAAGTCTGTCCAAAACCCTTACTGCTATTAATTGAATTAATTGAATCTATAAAACCAGTATAAAATCGTATTAATTAACGCTGATAATTTAAGCAACGATGAAATAATGGATCCGTCCAGATGACGAACTTAGTATTCCATCTTTACTAAATAAAATAGAGAAGCGATAACAGAGAAGTATTTCGTTTAAAAATAACAGTATTTCGTCTTTTTTTACATGAACAGACCCTCCCCTAACTGCCGTTAGGCATGCGGATATATGCTCGTCTCTTTAAGATTTTAACAGTATTAACCCATTTTAATTACTTCATAGTTTAAATCTCTTTTAATGAACAATTTTTACAACAAAAAAGTAAGCCCCTTTTTACTAATGCTGTTGCTAATTTGTCTTTCTGTCCATATGAAAGCACAAATAAATAGTACAGATTGGGAACTAAAAACTACTTCTTCTAGAAGTATATCTACGCTTCCAGCAATCCCAACTACAGCATTAAGCACAACTATTTCAATTGAAAAATTTCAACAGAAATTACGTTCCACAAAACAAGAAATTCAAATACCCAATCCTGATGGAAAATTTGAAACTTTTGTTATTGAACCTACCAATGTAGTCGGTTCAGAAGTCGCTCACTTATACACCATCAAAACTTTTAAAGGGTATAAGAAGGAGAACCCAACTGTTCTTTTTGCAGGTGACATTAGTGATAATGGTTTTCATGCAGGTATTTATGCTGGACGAAACACCTATTTCATTGAACCGACCAGTACGAATTCTAACTCTGCCAACCACCTCAAGGTTTATTATAAGCGAGAATCAAAAGCCAATAAGGTTAAATGTTTGGTAGAAAACAGGGCTAGACAAGTTGTTAAATCTAATCATGTACATAAAAAAAGTGCGCCAAATCAAAAAAGAAATTTCAGATTGGCCATTGTAGGGACAGGAGAATTCGGGCAAGCATTTGGAGGGACACTATACAATGCTACGAATGCTTTAAATGCACTCGCGTCAGGAGTGAATATGATTAATCCAATTTATTTGAGAGATTTGGGCATTGACTTTACCCTAGTCTCTACCGCAGCTATGGTATTTGAAGATCCAGATACGGATGACTTTGATATTAATGATGAAGATGGTTTCTTTGAAGCCCTTAATAGCACCATCGTCAATGCTATTGGTCTAAATGGATTTGATATAGGACATGGCGTTATTTGGGAGGATATAGGAGGCTTAGCTGCTCCTGGTGTTTGTGACGATGAAGGAAAAGCAGGGGGATATTCTGGTGTAAGTAGTTCTACGGTTACTTTATGGGTTGATTTCGTAGCTCATGAAATTGGTCATCAGTTTAATGCTGATCACAATTTTGTTTCAACGGAATGTGGGACTTCTGTCGATGGTTTGAGATACGAACCGGGAGAAGGGTCTTCTATTATGGCTTATGCTGGAGTATGTGGTCCACCTGTTGAATTTGCTAATGGTTCTGATCCGTATTTTCACTATGCGTCTATTAAAACAATAACAGATTATTTAGAAACTATTAACTGTGCAACTACTACCACTAACGGAAATAGTAGTGATCCTGTATCCAATGCGCAAAGTGACATTACCATTCCAAAACAAACACCTTTTGTCTTAGTTGGAAGTGCTACGGATGCGAATGATGCAGCTAGTACTTTATCTTATAGCTGGGAACAATTTGATGGGAGTTCCAATGCTGTAAGTGGTCCACCTAGTTGTAATTCGACTAATGCGCCCTTATTTAGATTTCGCCCACCGAACTCAACAGGCATTAGAAGTTTTCCTAAATATACGGATGTATTAGCAGGCAATAATGATCAGCAATGGGAGAAATTACCTTGTGCTGCTAGAGATATTAATTTCTCTTTAGTAGTTAGAGATAATAATCGAACTTTCGGACGAGTAGCAAATGATTTAATGAAAATTAGGGTAGTTAATACGGGGCCTTTTGAAGTGACTGCCCCAAATGGGCGAGAAACTTTAACTGGGAATATGGCATCGACTATTACTTGGACAGTAAATGGTACAGATGCGCATTGTAGCAATGTTGATATTTTATTATCAACAGATGGTGGCGGAACTTATACCCTTATTGCAGATGCCACTCCTAATGATGGAACAGAAAGTGTTTCGATTCCAAATAGGGCTAGTACAAATGCCAGAATAATTATTCGATGTGATGTAGCAGGTGGTTTTAGAAGTGCCTCTACTTTTTATGATGTATCGAATGCAGCTTTTACTATAACAGAAGGTACTGCGCAAGTAGTAGATGTTGATATGGATGGTGTAGCAGCTGATGTAGATTGTAATGATAACAATGCCAACATCGGTGCAAGACAAACAGCAGGAACAAGCTGTAATGATGGTAATGCAAATACAGAAAATGATGTAATTACAGCAGATGGTTGTGGATGTGCAGGAACAGCGATTGTAATTTCAGCATGTGCGAATAATGGTGGAGATGCGGATAATGATGGTATTTGTGCAGATGTAGATTGTAATGATAATGATGCTAATATCGGTGCAAAGCAAACAGCAGGAACGAGCTGTAATGATGGCAATGCAAATACAGAAAATGATGTAATTATAGCAGATGGTTGTGGATGTGCAGGG
Organism: Saprospiraceae bacterium; assembly: GCA_023300255.1. Lineage (GTDB taxonomy): Bacteria > Bacteroidota > Bacteroidia > Chitinophagales > Saprospiraceae > JAFMDF01. The sequence goes on from JALZWC010001051.1 coordinate 2,744, forward strand.
ACAGCGATTGTAATTTCAGCATGTGCGAATAATGGTGGCGATGCGGATATGGACGGAGTATGTGCAGATGTAGACTGCGATGATAATAATGCCAGTATTAATCCAGGAGCAATGGAGATACCAAATAATGGTATTGATGATAATTGTAATGGAATGATAGATGAAGGCAGTACTTCTCCTGTAACGGGATCCTGTGCCCCTATTACTAGTACTTTAACAACAAGTAGTGTTGGCGATAATAATGCTTATATCTATACTCCTCAACCGAATGGTGCTGTTAATAATCAATTCCGTTATCGGATAAAAGGTAATGCTACTTGGATAGTTACAAATATTTCCAATAATTACTTTCGGTATTTAAGTGATTTGATGGCAGGTGCGGAATATGAATTTCAAGTAAGTCAGGCTTGTGCAGATGGAACCTTTTCCCAATTTTCTGCTTCTTCATTTTTTACTACTACGGGTCAAGCTCAAGGTGGCGGAGGAAATGATAATACAGACAATAGTGATAATACCGACTCGCCTACAACAGGATCGTGTGCCCCTATTTCTGGTAACTTAACTACTTCCAGTATCCGAGATAACGATGGATATATTTACACCCCTCAGCCTAATGGAGCGATTGATAACCAGTTCCGTTATCGTCCAAATGGTAGTGGAGATTGGCAATTAACAGATATTTCTACGAACTATTTCCGTTATTTAAGTGGCTTGATGGCGGGTACAGAATATGAATTTCAAGTGAGCCAAGTTTGTGCAGATGGAAACTTTTCCCAGTTTTCTACTTCTTCATTTTTTACTACTACGGGCGAATCTCAAGGTAGCGGAAACACGGATGGTAATAGTGGTGACAGCAATTGTGCTAGCGTTGAAGCAGACAAATTATATGTTTCTAGTGTGAGTGCTACTGCTGCTTATGTTTACACACCTCAACCTTTAGGTGCAAATAATAACCAATTTAGATACAGACAGGTTGGTATGACGCCTTGGAAAGAGACGGATGTAAGTACGCTTTATTATCGCTACCTTAGTGATTTAAATATAGGCACTGCCTATGAATATCAAGTACGCCAAGAGTGTTCAGCAGGTGTTTGGTCTTCTTATTCAGATTCTTTTAGATTCATTACGACTACTAGTTTTCAGAATGATTCAGATGGACCAATAGCGTATGCTACATTTCTAAAATTAAGTACTTCAAGTAGTACGGTGGCAGAAATAAAACTTGCTCCTAATCCTGTAGTTAATGAGTTAGTGTTTAGATTGAATCAACCTTATGCAGCAGGTGCAATCATTAGAGTTTATAATATTAGCGGTAAGTTAACTCAAGTGTTGCCATTGCAGTTAGGAGCATCTAAAACGGTTATTGATGTAAGTAGTTTACAGAGTGGTATTTATTTCTTGGAATATAAAACGGCTAATTTATTGAAAACGGCTAAGTTTATTAAACGATAATAAATCAACTAATTGAACCTGCCTTCCAAAGGAATGATGAAAAAAATAACTTCAGACTCTTGGCTGCTTCTTTTGCCCTTACTTTCCTTTAAAAAATACTTCTATAGAACAACTATACAAGGATTTTTTAAAGAAAATT
>JALZWC010001052.1 GCA_023300255.1 Saprospiraceae bacterium
ATTACAAAGAACAAGTCTTGTTACCCCATAAGGTATCCCAACAAGGGCCGTTTATATCTAAAGGAGATGTAAACAATGACGGCTTGGAAGACTTCTATATCGGTTCACCCAAAGGGCAGGCTGGAAAATTATATGTACAGACGAGGGTAGGAAAATTTAAAAGCGCCTCTTCTCAACTGTTTGAGTTAGAAAGCAAATACGAAGATGGCGGAAGCTCTTTTGTCGATGTGGATGGGGACAAAGACTTCGATTTGATTGTCGCAAGTGCAGGATATGAGTTTGACGAAGCAAGTCATTTCTATCAACCGCGTCTTTATATTAATAATGGCACCGGAAAATTTTCTCAAGGAAAATTACCTGAGCATTCTTACGCAGGTAGTTGTGTGAGACCTTGTGATTATGATAATGATGGAGACATGGATGTGTATATCGGAGGACTACTGACACCTAAGAAATATCCACAATCAGGACAAAGTGCAATACTAATTAATGATGGCAAAGGAAAATTTACATTAATGCCGGATTCTGATTTGACCCAGGCAGGTATGGTCAAAGATGCCGTATGGATAGATCTTAATGGGGATAAAAAACCAGACCTAATGGTTGTAGGGGAGTGGATGCCCATTTCTTTTTATGTACAGAAAGAAGGCACATTTATTAATGCAACAGAAACATATTTGTCGTCTTCTCCGAGAGGATGGTGGAACAGTATTACCACTCATGATTTGGATGGAAATGGTTATGATGATTATGTCATAGGTAACTTAGGATTGAACTATAAGTATAAAGCGAGCTCAGACAAACCATTCAAAGTATATAGTTCTGATATGGATTCCAGTGGTAGTTATGATATTGTACTCAGTACTTTTTATAAAGACAAAGAGTACCCCGTAAGAGGAAAGAGTTGTTCTGCGGAGCAGATTCCTGGGCTCAAGAACAAGGTGGCTAGTTATCATGATTTTTCTATTTCTAGTGTCGTTGATATCTACGGAGATAATCTCAATAGTGGTGTTAATTATAGTGTTGATAATTTCAAGAGTATTGTTCTGTATCAAAGTGGTCCAGGAAAATTTACGATATCAGCGTTACCTCTTGAAGCTCAAACTGCCCCTACAAATGCTGCTGTAGTTATGGATGTAAACAAAGATCAAAAACCAGATATCATAATAGGAGGAAACCTCTATCAGTCTGAAATAGAAACAGGTAGAGCAGACTTCGGAACAGGAAAAGTTCTTGTCAACGTAGGTAATAAGGAATGGGATGTTCTAGAAGTTTATGAATCTGGATTGTATATTCCTGGCGATGTCAAATCTATGACTGATATAGAAACCAACAATGAAAAGTTGTTACTCGTAGGAAATAATAGAGGACCATTGGAGGTCGTGTCGGTGGAGAAGTAAAGGCTATTGAGCGACCACTGAATTGTTAAGTACTACTAAGCTCATATATATTGACAGCTATTAGTTATGTATTCTCTTGAATTAGGTTGATTAGAAATGGCAAGAGTAAAGTAACTTTCGAAGCCCCAATGGCTGTTCACCAGTGATAAAATTTGATTTCATGGAATTGCGTTTCTTTAGACATGCAAATGGGTAAAGAAAATAAGCATGTAATGAAGAATCAAATTTGGTCTCAGTAGCGAAGCGGATGAGAATCACCTTTGAACAGCCTAGACTTTTTGTTACTTTTTCGGCGATGGAAAAAGTAAAAAAGCCAAGCTTAAAAATGGATTTTGTCATAGAAAGTATATGCTTACTTAACAACTGAACCATGATTATCTCGATTTATAGATTCCCTTGACTTTAAATGTTATTTTTTAAACACATGTTCATCTAAAATATCACCTAAGAGAAATAAAGCTATTCGAGCCAACAACAATTTGTTAAAGACTACTTAAATACGACTAAATTCGTATCAACTTGTTGACATTACGACAGTATTCGTATATATTGAGTTATATAACTTTTGTATATGACCTCTAAGAAAACATTTCCTACAGAATCAGAATTAGAAATACTACAAGTTCTATGGCAGCTAGGCCCTTCTTCTGTAAGAACGGTCAATGAATTGTTGAACGAAAAGCGAGAGATCGGTTATACGACATCTCTTAAAATTATGCAAATCATGAACGAAAAGGGATTGGTCACAAGGGATACAACAGCAAGAACACATATCTACCATACAGCCGTACAAGAGAAAAATATACAACGCAATCTACTAGATAACTTTATTGATAAAGCCTATAGAGGATCTGCGATGAGTCTTGTTATGCAAGCGCTGGGTAATGAAAAAGCTACAACAGAAGAACTAGATGAGCTCAAAGCAATGATTAGGAACATTGAAGATCAAGAAGCTAAGTAAACAAGAGACATGTTAACAGAGATTCTTTCATCACAATTTGTTTACGCTATAACATGGACGCTTGTGCATTCCGTATGGCAGCTTATTGTGATTGCGCTACTGCTGGCGGTGATCCTGAAACTTACGCCTAACCGTAAGGCTGACCTTCGATTTGGAGTCGGAATGTTTTCTTTGGGAATGGTCCTGCTTGCTAGTCTCGTTACATTCTGTATTTATTATTCTACAGGAGACGGCTTGAGTTCTGATTGCAACCCTGACATCGTCATTCAAGAAAACGACTACGCCTCTTTGATGATTATTGGTCACGATTACTTATCGTATTATGCCAATGTCATTTTCAGTGGATGGTTCTTAGGGTCTTTTTTATTTCTACTTAAGTTCCTGTTTGGCTGGTCTTACTTGAAACGGATTACACGAGAGGCTCATAGTGTTTCTGGTTTAGCATATCCTCTTATCAAGAAGCTTAACAAAAAATTCAAAATACATCGAGAGATACTCTTTAAAGAATCTGCTCGTATCACAACACCTATGGTCGTGGGATACCTCAAACCCATTATATTGTTTCCTATAGGTTTGATAAATCAACTGAGCACCACAGAAGTAGAAGCCATTATTTCTCACGAGATGGGACATATTAAAAGACACGACATTCTTTTTAATTTGATATTAGCATTTGCAGAAATCATCTTTTATTTCCATCCTGCCATCTGGCTTATATCAGCTATCATAAGAAGAGAAAGGGAAAACGCTTGTGAC
>JALZWC010001053.1 GCA_023300255.1 Saprospiraceae bacterium
ATGGCTCGTTCTGAGGAATATAAGGATGGACGTACTCCATTACATACTTTCAGAGCAAATATTGACTATGCTTTAGTAGAAGCACAGACAGTATATGGTAAGATCGGATTGAAGGTTTGGATTTGTAAAGGAGAAATCTTAGGCAAAGCAGACTTGTTTGCTCCACCTCCTGTAAGTAAAGGTGGTAAAGGTGGTGGTGATCGAAGAAGAGGTGGCGGTGGTGATCGAAGAGGCGGCGGAGGCGGTAGACGCTAGATAATATAATAAGTAGTGCTATTGACTACTAGCTAGACTAGTGTTCCTAGCATTTATCATAACTTTAGTTAAAAGTTAGAGGATAAGTAGTTAAAACCTAATGTAATTATTAGATAAATTGACTACAAAATTGTACTTTTGCACTTCTTTTTCAGAAGTAATCAAAAAAGTGATTTAATCCTCTGATTTTCATTTGTTTGTGCTTTATTTCTCAGAATAGAGAAACGAGAATAGAGTAGTAGAGATAAAAATATAGCTAAGAAAGAGATTACTTTATCTTAGTAAGATGTTATCTCTGTCCTCGCTTCTTTGATCTCTGATCTAAAATTAATCTGAAATGTTACAACCAAAAAGAACGAAATATCGGAAGCAGCATAAGATGCGCTACAATGGCTTGTCTTACAAAGGAAATAGAGTGTCTTTCGGCTCTTTTGGACTAAAGGCAACTACTTCTGGTAGATTGACCAATAGACAGATAGAGGCAGCGCGTATCGCGATGACAAGATTTATGAAAAGAGAGGGTCAGGTATGGATCCGAATTTTCCCTGATAAGCCGATTACTTCCAAGCCTCAAGAGGTACGGATGGGTAAAGGTAAAGGAGCATTGGATCATTGGGTAGTTCCAATCAAGCCAGGAAGAATGTTATTTGAATTGGACGGTGTTCCATTAGATGTAGCAAAAGAAGCCTTAAGATTAGCTGCGCAGAAATTGCCAGTGATGACTAAGTTTTCTATCCGACCTGATTACGAAGGATAGTCCAATAAACTACATCTTTCATAAAAGATAAAATTTAAAAAATGTCTAGCAAAAAGTTTTTGGAGTTGCAGGAATTTTCTGATGCAGAATTGGCTAGTGAGTTAAAAGAATTAGTAGTACAGCAGCAGAAACTCCGATTCGACCATGCAATTAAAGGACTTGATAATCCTTTAGTTTTAAAAGAAGTTCGTAGAGATGTTGCGCGATTGAGAACAGAGGCAAGAAGAAGAGAGGTAGCAGCTATGTCACCTGAACAATTAGCTAAGCGATCTAAGATTAGATTTAGAAGAAGAAAACGCTAATATTTATAAGCTTACTAAAGCATAATATAATATGTCTGATAGAAATTTAAGAAAGACAAGAGTAGGGGTCGTATCCAGTTCCTCAATGGACAAATCTATTACAGTTAAAATAGAAAGACGTCTGGCACACCCAATCTACGGTAAGTCGATGAAGCGTTCTAAGAAATTAATGGCGCACGATGAAAATAACGATTGTAACGTAGGTGATACAGTACGTATCATGGAAACAAGACCGTTGAGTAAAAGTAAAAGATGGCGTCTATTAGACGTTATTGAGCGAGCGAAATAGTATTCTTTTTATATGACAATGCACGCACATGCGATAGTATTGTATAATGTAAAGTACGATGATACAACAAGAATCAAGATTAAAAGTAGCTGATAACAGTGGTGCCAAAGAAGTTTTGTGCATCAGAGTGTTAGGCGGTTCAAAGCGTAGATACGCTTCTATTGGAGACACGATCGTAGTGACCGTGAAAGACTCTTCTCCAGGTGGTTTAAAAAAAGGAACAGTATCCAAAGCGGTAGTTGTTAGAACCAAAAAAGAGATTAGAAGAAAAGATGGTTCTTACATTCGTTTTGATGATAATGCTGTTGTTTTACTAACTGCTGCAGATGAACCAAGGGGTACTCGTATCTTCGGTCCTGTTGCTAGAGAATTGCGTGATCGAGACTATATGAGAATCGTATCATTAGCTCCAGAGGTACTGTAGTTTAACAATTGCTATCAATATAATAGTAGTAAATAATAGTAGAAATGGCTGCAAAGAAAAAAGTTAACCCTAAGTTAGGTATTAAGAAAGGAGATCGAGTCGTTGTAATTGCTGGAAAGGACAAAGGTAATGAGGGAGAAGTGTTGCAGATATTTCCTTCCAAGAATAGAGCAACTGTTGATCAAATTAATATGGTAAAGAAGCATACCAAAGCGACTCAAGATAACCCAGGTGGTATCAGTGATATGCCTGCATCTATCCATATTTCGAATTTAATGTTGATTGATCCTAAGTCTGGTACTGCCTCAAGAATAGGCAGAAAGCTAGTAGACGGAAAATTAGTCAGATATTCTAAAAAGTCAGGAGAAATAATTAAGTAATGAGCTATACACCTAGATATCACAAGATATATAAGGAAGAGATTGTTCCTAAGTTGATGGAGCAGTTTCAGTACAAATCCGTTATGCAAGTTCCTCGTTTAGAGAAAATTTGCTTAAACCAAGGGGTTGGTGCTGCAACACAAGATAAGAAAACAGTAGAAAACGCTTTGTCTGAAATGAGTTCAATTGCTGGTCAAAAGGCAGTTCCAACTAAGGCAAAGATCTCTGTTTCCAACTTTAAGCTTCGGGAAGGAATGACCATCGGTTCAAGGGTAACTTTGAGAAAAGACAGAATGATGGAATTTCTAGATCGATTGGTTAATGTTACATTACCACGGGTAAGAGATTTCAGGGGCATCAATGATAAGAGTTTTGATGGCCGTGGCAATTACACAATGGGTGTTACAGAACAAATCGTTTTTCCTGAGATTGATTTGGATAAAATCAACAAAATCACAGGTATGGACATTACTTTTGTGACAACGGCTAATACAGATGAAGAAGCGCATGCTTTATTGACAGCATTTGGTATG
>JALZWC010001054.1 GCA_023300255.1 Saprospiraceae bacterium
GAAGGATAATTGTTGATACTTTGACTGAATTAAAGTGAAAAATAAGAGCAAAAGAAGCAGCATAAATTACGAAGTTATTTCATACACATTCCTAAGTAGCAAGTCAGACTTCTATGAATGCAAAAAATGATTAAACACCACAAAATACCCGTTACTAGAACGGCTCATTATTATACACTCGGTACACCAGGCAAACATATCAAACGCTTATGGATAGTGGCTCATGGATATGGACAATTGGCGAGTACGTTTATTCGACGCTTTGAGGGTTTGGATGATGGAACAACTTTAATTATTGCGCCAGAAGCCTTATCTAAATTCTATTGGGGAACATTCACCGGAAAGGTAGTTGCCTCTTGGATGACTAGCGGCGATCGTTTGGATGAAATTGCTGATTATACTAATTATTTGCAAGCAGTATATGACACGTTTGTGCCACAATTGGCAGCAGATGTAGAGATTACTTTATTAGGTTTTTCGCAAGGATCTGCGACGGTAGTCCGTTGGGCATTAGCTAAGTATCCTGCTTTTAATAATTTGATTCTGTGGGCTGGTTCTTTTCCAGAGGATATTCCTTACCACGAAAAAGCAAATTATTGGAAGGAGAAACAATTGTTTTTCGTTTATGGGACAGAAGATCCTTTAATAACGGAGAAGCGTCGACAAATAGGTTTTGATGTAATAGCGGACAAAAAACTAGAGGTTACTTCTTTTGCTTTTGCAGGAAAACATGTGGTTGAGAAAGAAGCGTTGATGGATTTTGTGAAATTACATGCGCTATAGATAAGTAAGTAGTCGGACAAATTTTAAGGCTAAGATTTTTTTAATACAATAGAATTTTTTTTACCACATAGATACATAGGACACATAGGTGTTATCCTCTATGTGACCTATGTACCTATGTGGTAAAAAAAATACAGATTAATCTTCTCCAAGTACTTATTTATATGATTTCCTTCCTCTCCTAATTTAATTTTTTATGAAAAGATTCCACCTCTTTGAATTCGAAGACCAAGAATGGTTTCCTTCTTTTATAAGAAATTTTGGTACCGATTTTTTACAATTTATTTCTAACAAAGCAGACTTCTATCAAGCGGTAGTGCCTGTAATAAAAAAAGGCTTAGCACAGAGTGGTTCTGATACCATTATAGATTTGGCTTCTGGCGGAGGTGGAGGTTGGCAACGTTTAGCACAACACCTAAAACCAGCGCATCCTAATCTTAAAATTATTTTAACCGACTTTTATCCAAATATTCCTGCCTTTAAAGAAATGCAGAATAGAGATCGGGTATTTGATTATACAATAAGATCTATTAATGCATTAGATGTGCCTGCCGAATTAAAAGGCTTCAGAACACAATTTTTATCTTTCCATCATTTCAAAGAAGCAGATGCTCAACGTATTCTACAAAATGCGGTAAATAATAAAGTGCCGATTGGTATCTTTGAAGGACAAGAACGTACGATTGGTAATTTAATAAAAAACTTATTCTCTCCACTCTTTATATTACTCACTACTCCTTTTATTCGCCCCTTTAAATTAAGTAGAATTTTGTTTACATACTTGATTCCGATAGTGCCCTTATTCGTGTTATGGGATGGTGTTGTCTCTGTTATAAGAACCTATACACCAGAAGAGATGACCGCCATGACGGAACGTCTAGAAAATGGAGATAGCTATCATTGGGAAATTGGTGTGACTAAAGAAAAAGGAATTTTAATTCAGTATTTGTTGGGTTATCCTAAAGCTTAATTCCTTAGATGGCTGAAATTTGCGGGTGGCAAATAAAGTAGCGGGAATAGCAGAAATCTTACTACTGATAAATCTCTGCTACCATCCATCCCAATTTGCTCTTGGCAGGTATCAGTCATTACTTTTATCAGGAATAAAGACATCTTTACACCTTTTCCGCTTCCTAATATATAGTTAATTTCTCTTAACTACTACGTCTATTTTCCTCTTGGTATCATATTTGTATTAGTGGTATTTGATTACTAGAGAGAACAGTCCTATCTGTTTGACAACCACATTCATCAAGATTCACATACTGTACAGAAAACTGATTACAGATCATGTAATAGCATGATTATTAGAATATTGTGAGCGATGCCTACATTTTGTACCTAGTTGACACATCTACCAGACTTTTCGATAAGAAATGTACTTACCTGAATTTTTTCCGATAACTATTAAGATCGTTTAGTGACGTTTTTATAACCGATTTACTTAGAAGAGTATTTTTTATTATTAATTATTTATTTGATTAATGTCGTAGTTATTTAACACTAGGACATAGGGTCGTCTATCTCTTATCGGATGGAGACAGGAATAATTAATCAATAAGAGATGTTCTGACCACACCTTATAATCACTATGAAACTCAGAATTTACCTCCCGAATTGTAGCAAATTATTGTTGGCATTAGCTGTGATATTATCCACTTATGCCGGGTTACAAGCAGAAGGCTCGAAAGATTTCTGGGACTATCCTGGAACCCGATTGTTTTACAACGCAGAGCAAAATCAGCAATTAAAAGTTTTTGCTCGTCAAGGAGAATTTATTAATGTAGGGGCTAGCCATGTAGGTATTACTGGCGGTTTTATTAATGTCTATAACCCTAATGGAACATTGGTAATGACTTTCAACGGTGACGATGGTCAAGCGATTATTAATAATAATACGGAAGAATTAAATGGTCCTACTGGTGGTGGTACGTCAAATGGTATTGGATACCAGCCAGGCGTGGTGCCCGTAACAATGGACTCAGAAGGTGTCTGGACGATTCAGTTAGGATTCCCAAATCCTACTCGCGATGATTTTGATAATATTAATAATGGTACGCCTTGGAATAGAGTAGATAACCAACCAACTGTTCAAAGGTCCATCCTCGCTTGGGATGTAACGGTAACTCAAGGGGCTGCTGGAAATGAATTGGGCCAACAGGTCGAAGGTCGAGTATATTCCAACGAATATATCTCTATTCAGAGTGGTAACAATAATAATACTTCTCCTAGTTTTTATGTACTATCAAGAGATGGTTATATCTACCAAATAGATTTTAAGGATACAGACCCTTGGGGCTTTCCTTTATTTTCTAATTCTTTTGGGGTAGTTAATGGCAATCAACAACCTACCTATTCTTCTTTTGCAGATAGTGTATTCACTCGATCTGCTGACCCTAGTACATGGACTCCGGAAAACAATTACCTATATGATCCGCAAGCTAAAGACGCTGGTTCTTTAATTAATAATAAATTATTTTTTAACTCTCCATCAACGGATATGCCTGCGAAAGCAATGGTGACAGATATCACTAATAGTGATACCCATACTACTTGGCTATATAACGAACCAAGTTTGGAAGCACCTCAAATGACGGATGTCAGTTTTAGAGGAATGGTGGACGATGTAACGGTTTGTGATCCAGCCAAAACTACGACCGTAGGAGCGGGTGGATTTATTGTTTTTACTTCCAATAATATAGTAATAGTTTCTGTCAATTTAGACTTGGATGAAAATGGCAGTTTTGATGATCCAATGGATCGTTCTCTTTCTGCATTTGTAAAAACAGGAATAGATTCCATCTTTTGGGATGGCAAAGATGGTTTAGGAAATATCGTAGAGGCAACTGCTAATCTTCAATTGAATTATAACATCACTTCCAGAAATGGGGAGATTCATATTCTGATGTTGGATGTAGAAAATAATTCAGGAGGGGTAACCTTTACAAGATTGAATGGAATGAATAGTCCAGCGGATGATTTTTATTACGATCATGCTGTGGTAAATGGTGGAGTAAGTGGAGATGGGACTCCTGGAAATCCTCAGTCTACTACAATCCCTTACACTTACAGTAATAGATTTGGAGATAATTTATTATTAGACTATTGGACTTTTATTAGATTTCCAAACCCTGCTGTTGGTATGTTCTCCTTTGCTATATTAGATTCTTGCACGCCTCTTTTTCGTTTAGATTCAGATGGAGATGGTGTTAGTAATGATATAGATATTGATGATGATAATGATGGTATTACAGATGCCTTAGAATTTTGTAATGCTTTTGATGGATATATTTGTCCTATAGATTTAGATCCAAGTGGCGATGAAGATGCCGATGAAATTCCAAATTATTTAGATGCGAATGATGCCGCTTATAAAAATGATTGTGTTGATAATGATATGGACGGTATTTGTGATCGACTAAGTCGCAACTATGACTTGGACGGAGATCAAGTACCAGATCATTTAGATTTAGATTCGGATAATGATGGCATTTTAGATCTAATAGAAGCAGGACATCAACAAGAAGATGTTGACCAAAATGGAATGATTGATGGAGAGCAAATGGCATTTGGTTTAAATGGTTTATTCAATAGCATAGCTACTGATTCAAATAGTTTTGAGGCTACCATTTCTTATTTTATTTCTGATAAAGATAAAGATCGAGTATTTGATTATAAAGATTTAGATACAGATAATGATGGAATTAATGATGTGACCGAAGGCAATTACGGAGTAATGGATAGCAATGATGATGGTCGAATAGATGATGGAGCAGGCAACATTCCTGCTGTCACTATAATGGGTATAGTGACTAGTATTATTCCCGATACTTCTACGATTAGTATAGTACTTCCTCCCGACACAGATGGCGACGGAGTTGCTGATTGGCAGGACTTAGATTCTGATAATGATGGAATCAATGATGTCATAGAAAATATTGGAACTGACCTAGATGAAGATGGAATAATCGGAGAGGGATCACCTATTGTAGATCATTATGGTGTTGCTATGGACACGATTAGTCTCTTACCATTTTCCACTTCAAGTTTTACGGATACAGATGAAGATCAAATAGCAGATTTTAGAGATTTGGACAGTGACGGAGATGGTATTTTCGATGTATTTGAAGCGAACCAACCTGACCCAGATAATAATGGAGTTATTGGACAGGGGACTCCTGTTATTAATAGAAATGGACAAAGTATAGAAGATGTTACTGGAACTACTTTAGTAGTAAGCTCTACGCCAACTGATGGAGATGATGATAGTATACCTGATTTTCAAGACACGGATAGAGATGGAGATGGTATTCCAGATAGCCTTGAGTGTCCTGGAGGATCGCCTTGTATAGACACAGATAATGATACTTTATTGGATATAGATGATTTAGATAGCGATGGTGATTTATTATTAGATAGTGAAGAATGTACTAGTATTCCTTGTTCCGATACTAATAATAATGAATTAGATGATTTTAGAGAGTTTGACTGTAATAGTGGAAATACTCCTATACTAAGTGAAATTATTGGAACTACTTTTTGTAAAGATGCACCAATAAACGTAGTGGTATCAAGAACAGACTCTTTAATAGATTCTTTGTCTTATACTTGGACAGGGCCAGGAGATTTTCTACTGACAGGCACAACCTTAACAGATAGTTTTACACTAACAGGTGTTGATACTATTGGTACTTATAGCTTGGTGTTAACAACGGCAGAAGGTTGTGAATCTAATTTACTAACCACTAGTTTTGAACAAATAGAAACGCCGCCTGCACCCATTTTAAAACTAAGTGAAACAATAATTTGTGCAGGCCAAGAGGTGGTTTTAACAACTAATGCTGTCCAAGTACCGGGAATGTCTTATGAGTGGTTTTTTGATAATGGAGATACTAGCAGGTTAATAGCAACTACGACTGATTCTATACTCACCCTAAATGAACTCAAGGAAACAGATGCGGGAACTTATGCTGTGGCAATCAATGCGGAAGGATGTGGCATGGTTACTTCTGAATCAATCGCTTTAATGGTAGGACCATCGGCTGATAGTTTAGAGCTATTTGCTTTTGCTTTTTCTGAAGATCCTGTTTGTTCTGGTGCGCCAATCACTTTGAGTGTTTTTGAAATTGGAGATAGTAATACTGTTTACGAATGGTTTGGGCCACAAGGCTTAGTTGGAACAGGATCAACAATAGAAATAGATACAACAGATAGTGGTCAATCAGGCGTTTATTTTGCAGAAGCAAAGATGGGATCGTGTACGGTAGCGTCCAATGAGTTGGATGTAGCAATTACGAAAACACCTCAGCAACCAGAAATTATACTACCTGCTTCCTCTTTCTGTACAGGAGAAGTACTTGCCTTAAATGCTACAGAGATAGTAGGTGATTCTGTAAGCTATGAATGGTATTTTGACAATGGAACTACTTCCGAATTAGTAGCGGTTACTACCGAGGCGATTTTCCAAATTGACAGTGTTCAATTAGGAAATGCAGGAGACTATTCTGTGCTTGCTGTAGATAGCGGTTGTCCATCTAGTACCTCTTTGCCTTCCGCAATAGATATTCAGACATTGTCGATAGAAGCGAGTTCTTCTCTTGGTGTATTAGGTACTGCTTGCGCAGGAACGCCTATTGAATTTGAAGTAAGCACTATTGAAGGCGCAAGCTATGAATGGTTTGGTCCGAATGGCTCTTTCTCTACAGAAGTAGCGCCTAATATAATGGATGCAACAAGTGGCGTCTACTATGCGGTTGCTACTTTAGGTGCTTGTACAGCAGAATCTAATGAAGTGGATCTATTAATAAATACGGTACCTTCTACACCACAATTAGTAACGGATAAAGAAGAATTTTGTAACCAAGAAACGATCGAATTAGCTGTTGAAAATGCAGAAGCTATAACGACAGATTACGAGTGGTATTTACTACAAAATGATACTTTAAATTTAATAGAAACAACAGAAACACCGAATTATATTATTGAAAATACATCGGGTGAAAATACAGGCTTTTATTTAGTAATTGCTAAATCAGAAGATTGTGCATCTGATCCTTCACCTGCCAGATTATTGACAATACAACCATCTTTATTATTGACGCCAAGCTCCAATTCAATGGCGATAGATCCTGCCTGTTCTGGGGAAGAAATTTCTTTTAGTATTCCAGAAGTAACAGGGGCTACCTACGAATGGTTTGGTCCAAATGGCTTATTGTCTAGACAACGAGAACCAGCAATAGCTGCCGCACAACCCAATATGTCAGGGCAGTATTTTGCAGTCGTTACCGCAGGGGCATGTACAGAAACAACAGAACCTATTAATGTATTAATTAATGGTATCCCTGGTGTTCCTGAGCTGAGCGTTTCCCAAAATAATTTTTGTTCCGGAGAAACCATCCAATTAAATGCTACGATTACGAATGGTCAAAATATTCAATATGATTGGTATTTTGATAACGGATCAGAACAGCAATTAATAGAAAGCACAGAAGAACCAACCTTCTTTATAGACCGAGCAGATATTCCAAATAATGGACAATATGCGGTAGAGGTAACAGTCGATGGTTGTATTTCTTCTTCTTCTAATGTGCAACAAATATCTGTAGGAGAAGCATTGGGTAGTTTGAAAGCTAGTTCGAATGCGACCATATCAAGCCCTGCTTGTTCTGGAGAGCGTGTAATTTTATCAGCTACACACATTGACGATGCAGCGTACGAATGGCATGGGCCTGATGGAATTGTTTCAAGGGTAAGAGGTTTTACGATTCCGAATGCGGCAAGTACTGCATCTGGAAGATACTATGCAAAAGTTACTTTAGGTGGTTGTACGAAACTGACTAATGAGATAGATGTATTAGTAAGAGAACAGCCCGCTGTGCCTCAATTACTAGCTAGAGAAAATAGCTTATGTTTTGGCGATCGCTTAGAATTACAAACAACAGCTTATTCTGGTGTTAGTGTTCGATATAACTGGTTCTATGATAATGGTAATGGAGAAGATATTTTAGTGACGACTACCCCTACCCCAAATTTTGCTTTCTCTGATGTGACGGAAGGGGTGGCAGGTACTTATTCTGTTCAGGTGGTAATTGATGGCTGTACTTCTGTTAAATCTAATGCAGCATTAATAGATATACAAAGTTCACTGGAAGACGTAACTGCCTTTTCTACCATTGTCTCTGACAAGCCAGTATGTGAAGGAGAAACCGTTTCTTTCTTTACTTCTCCTATAGAAAATGCAACATATAGATGGTTCGGTCCAAAGGGCTTTTTCTCTGACCAACCTAATCCTTCTATTATCAGTACAGACTTAGATCAATCAGGGGAGTATTATGCGATTGTTTCTTTTGATGGCTGTGGAGCGATTACCAATGAAGTGAGTCTTAAAGTAAAACCTAAACCAGAAAAACCTGAAATATTTGTAGACGAAAGCGTTTGTGCAGGAGGCATTCTACAATTAAGTGCCACGACCTACGAAGCGGACGAAATTACTTATGGTTGGATATTTAGTGATAGTAAAACAGAGACGATCTTAGCTTCTACGGAAGTGTCTACTTTTCCAATTTCTAATGTTACCTCACAGGAGGATGGATTTTATGGGGTCTCTATTAATGTAGATGGTTGTACTAGTTCTTCATCTAATTTTGAAAAAGTAGATGTACAACCTGCTTTGCCAGGGATGACAATAAGTAGTACGGCAACCGTTACGAATCCTGCCTGTGAAGGAGAAAAAATTGATTTAGCAGCACCATTTTTAACAGGTGCAAGCTATGAATGGTTTGGACCTAGTAATTTTTCTTCTCAACTAATTAATCCTTCTATACCTGAATCCACTACGGAAAATACAGGGGAATACTTTGCGGTTGTTACACTAAATGGTTGTCCTAATAAAACGGAAGCAACGATGGTGGCTGTAAAAGAAAAACCAGAAACGCCGTTTTTAGTAGCTGAAGAAGAACAAGTATGCGTCGGAGAATTAGCGATTTTGAAAGCAACTAATTCCCCTGATGTAGTGACTAACCGTGCTTTGTTTTACCAATGGTTTCATGAATCTACTAATCAATTAGTGGGAGAAACATTGGAAGGTTCTTTACAAATTCCAAATACAGATAGATCAAGTGCTGGAGATTATTTTGTAATCTTAACAAATGAAGGTTGTACCAGTGAATTATCTAATAGCGTCGTTTTAGAGGTAAATGAAATACCAGAAGAAACAGCGTTCATTTTGGATGAATCTAGTAGTTTTTGTGCTGCTTCTGAGATCTCGGTAGAGGCCGTCGAACCAACGATAGGTGTTGGTCAATGGAGGGTGCTTAATTCTGATGCGGCTATTGTTGATGCTGGTGGTAATAGTACAATTATCAGAAACTTAGATCAGGGTGGAAATACTATCCTATGGTCCTTGTCTTATAAAGGCTGTGATAATTTTTCTACAGATACCATATTTGCTTTTAGAGATGGTTCGTCCATTCGAGCAGCAGATGATGAGTATACGATTCAAATTAATAATGAATTAGAACCGACGAGTCTTTTGGAAAATGATCTATTGGATGGACTGAACGGATTTGAAGTGAATATCACTAAGCAACCAGCATTCGGTAAATTAATAAGTGAAGATGGAATGGTTCAATATACGCCAAATCCAAATTATTTTGGGACAGATGAATTTGAATATGAAGTTTGTAATCCATCTTGTTCAGATATGTGCGATCAGGCAGTTGTGAAAATTAATATCGTAGATGAGACGCAAGATGTTCAATGTTTTGCACCGAATGTAATTACGCCAAATGGAGATGGACTCAACGATGGTTTTAAAATACCTTGTGTCGATCAATTAGATCTCAATAGTGAATTAAAAATCTTTAATCGTTGGGGAGATGAAGTATATGCTTCTACTGCCTATAAAAATGATTGGACAGGCACTTATGAAGGAAAACAATTGCCTGCTGGTACTTACTTCTATTTACTTCGATTAGGAGAAGATCAAACTAAATGCTTACAAGGTTATTTTCAATTAATTCGATAAGAAAAGAAGTCAGAAGCCAGACCGTTCTAGTTAGCTTACGCTAACGGAACTGTCAGAAGTCAGATTTATGACTTTGACCACGTCTAACAGTCAACGTGATAAATCTGCCTGCCAAGGCACGCAGGCAGGTCTGACAGCGTAGCGATCTGACCTCTGACAGCGCAGCGGTCTGACTTCTAAAAAATTATATATCCCATGAAAAAAATATTATTAATATCCATATTAAGTAGCTTGTTCTGCTTTGCAGTACAAGCACAAAACGATGTTCAATTTACTAATTATAACTTTAGTAAATTGATCTATAACCCTGCATATGCAGGGAGTAGTGGTATGCCTAGTATGGCTGCCATTTATCGCAACCAATGGGTGGCACTAGATGGTGCACCTAAAACATTACATGCTAATTTTCACATGCCTTTTTTTGAAAACAAATGTGGATTTGGTATAGCGATTACTAGTGATCAAATAGGTATGGTCCGTAGCAATTTGTTGGATGCAAGTTATGCTTACCGGTTTAAAACAGGAGGAAATGGCGTTATGAGTTTAGGTGTTACAGGTCGACTAGAACATGGAAAAGTAGATTGGTCAGAAGCGAGTCCCTTAGACTTAGGGGATGAATTTGTTCCAAATGTAAATGCGGGGAACTTTCAACCTAACTTTGGCTTCGGTGCGTACTATGAACGATCTAATTTATATGCAGGATTCTCCATTCCACAATTAATTAATTCCTCTTTGTATCAACAAGAAGATATTAATAATCAAGGAATTGATTACCGAACCTCTTACTTGATGTTCGGTTATTTAATGAACCTAAACAAAGATATTAAATTCCAGCCAGGCGTCTTATTATCCATGAACAAGCAAGTACCTTTTGAGGCAGATATCACGGCTAATTTTATTTTCTTAAATACTTTTTGGATCGGTGGGAATTATCGTGTTGGAGATTCTTTTGACGCAATGGTACAATATCAAATGACAAAGGAAATGCGTGCTGGTTTGTCTTTTGACTTTACGATGTCCGAATTAAATAAATTTACGACTGGGTCTATTGAAGTGATGGTATCTTACAATATCAATAAATCTTTAGCAACCCGTAAAGCAGAAAATATTAACAATCTTAGATACTTTTAGAAGAGGTCAGCGGTCAGATCGTTCTAGTTAGCTTACGCTAACGGAACTGTCAGCGGTCAGATTTATGATGTTGACTATTCCAAAGATCTTGAGATCTGTATGGTTTTTATTAATATAAGTAGTCGACCAAAAATAACCTCATTTAAATTGTTATCTTATTTATGTCCGACTATTTACTTTTACTATTTCAACTTTGGTACTTTAGAAAAATTTAATTTAATAGAGTAAAAAAGGGAAGGTAATTTCAATCCAATTGATCCGATCACTTTCACAGGCTGACCGTTAATAGTTGAATTGTCAGACTTACAAA
>JALZWC010001055.1 GCA_023300255.1 Saprospiraceae bacterium
TACCTATGTGGTTAAAAATAAAGTTTTAGTCAACGTTTAGTTTTGAGTTTGATACTTGCGCTTAAACTTTAGTTCTTCGCGCCTCAGGATTCAATTAAAATTCAATGCTCCTTTCCTCCATAAATCCACATAGACTCCGTATCTCCCGCCTTAACAAAGCCATTTTTTTTATAGAAATCAATCGCTCGCCCATCTGCTGTAAGCATCTGCATATGAAAATCTTTATAAGTCTCCTGCATTTTTTCCAGAATCAGCTGCCCAATCCCCTTTCCTTGATAATCAGGATGGACTAAAAGATGTGGGTAATAAACAACAAGGTGTCCATCAGAAATAGCGTTTCCTAAACCTACTAGCATGGATTCGTCCCATGCAGTTACTAAGCTGTGAGAATTGATTAAGGCCTTATGTAGTTTTTGAGGCTTATTAGCGGAACTCCACTGATTGGCATTGTATAATTGGAGAATGTCTGTAAGAAGTAGGTCTCTGGTCGTTGAGAGGGTAATCATAAGTATATAGAGTTGAATTTTCGTAACACAGAATTCATTCTGAGAGACTACCGAGCGCAGCGCAGGTTACTTATTTCTTATCTGCGCTCCGCTTGATAGTTGTCCAGAATGAATGCTGGGTTACAAAACGCAGCTATTTTCATTTTTATAAGAAAATTCTCCCTTACCTCCTTAGCTCCTTTTGTAGATAGGCAACCAAGTTTTGAATATTTCCAGTGTTATAAATGGTCGTGATTTCTTTAACTATTTGATTTCTTCTTTCTATGTTCAATGGAAAGGAATAAGTGCGTTTATTCCGTTTCTTCTTTGCTCTACTCAATAACTGGCGACAATGCTCTAATTTCTTACCTAGTGTCTCACTTAATTCTGAATAATCAAACTCAAAGCCCTCTTTTAGTAATAATGTACTAAACTCAGGTAACGTTAATCGCTGTAATAAATCAGAAACACCAGTAGTTAGATCTGTTTCAAAATCAAATAAACGGAAATCAATTTCTTCGTATCTATTCTTAAACAACTCTAAGGGCGTACCAAAGGAAATTTCTCTAGTTTTCCGAAAAGAGGTTAAAAAGTTTAGACAAGCATTTTTTAACATAGAAAGGAGATAGGCTTTTGCATTTTGAATACTAGAATAGTCTAGGCGTATCCATTTCTCAAAGGTATCCTGTACCAAATCCTCCGCATCTTTTTTACAACCCACAATACTATAGGCAGTTCGCTGTAATAGTGCTTGATGTTCTATAAAAATTTGAGTTGCTATTAACACGTCTAATCCTAGTTAAGAAGTTGGTTGAAAGTAAATGTGATTAAGAATACTATTTAAAAGGAATTGATTCCTTCTATAAAGGTAAAACACTAATAACTATTTTTTTCAAAGGTTTAGTATTTATCCTACAGTACACTTTGTTAGCTGTAAAAATTGCCTCCAAATTATCCCAAAGAATAGCCAATCTATCCCAAAGACTACGTATTTGCTAGTATTTTGAGGAGAATGCAATAATATTGTAAACATTAAATTTTACCATGAGGAAAACGCTAATTCAAATCGCTATTCTAATAATTGCAGGTACTTTGATTGCTTGGAGAGAGTGGACCGTGTATGGTACAACAACTGCGAATTTTAAACCTAATTGGGTAAATGCTGAACGGTTATCAGAAGCAGCGATGCCTTCAATGATTATGTGGTTAGTGCTAGTGGCAGGTGTCTTTTTCCTGTTTAAGGAGTGGTTTTCCTCCAAATTGAGTTCTCCAAATTCTGTATAGGGGAAGTTCGGGCTTCGTGCCCAGAACTTCCATTTTTTAGAGGTAATAAGTAAGAGGTAATAAGTAAAAGGTAAGAGGTAATAAGTCTCGCACCTTATTACTTATTACCTCTTACCTCTTACTTATTACTTACCTTAATTCGCTGTTTAACCAAAGCCAAGACCATTACCAACTGCTCTTCTCTACTCAAATTAGAATTATCAATCAAAACAGCATCCTCCGCTTGTTTTAACGGACTATCTTCTCGATTAGAATCAATATGGTCTCTTTCTGATAAATTAGCAGCGACCTCTTCTATATTTACTTCAATTCCTTTTTCTTTCAATTCTAAAAACCGTCTTTGCGCCCTAGTCGCAATATCAGCCGTAACAAATAGCTTTAGTTCTGCATCAGGAAAGACAACCGTTCCTATATCTCGCCCATCTAAAATAACCCCTTTAGAAGTACTCATCATTTGCTGTTGCCAAACCATCGCTCTCCTGATCGTTGAAATAGTGGCAACAGGACTTACCATTTCAGAAACATACATTTTTCGAATCTCTCTTTCTACATTTTCATCATTTAAAAAAGTAGTGTTTTGACCCTCAATATTTTCAAAATGTATTTTTATATTTTTTAAAGCTAATTCAATCCCTGTTTGATCACTTAAGGCTATTTTATTTTGAATTAAGTACAAGGTTACTGCCCGATACATGGCTCCAGTGTCTACATAGGCATACTGTAATGCTTTGCTTAGTTCTTTAGCTAAAGTGCTTTTTCCGCAGGAAGAATGCCCGTCTATGGCAATAATGATCTTTGATGTATCTAATTTCATGTTCTAGATTCGTGTATGCTTTTTAGGGTAGTGTATTAAAAGAGTGGATAAATGTTTACTAAACCTTTGAGGTTTAGTAAACATAGAGTCTTTCTTCAACTTGTTTAAGACACTACCAAAAATTCATTGCAAAAATAGGACAAAAATATTTAGACCAGTGAAGAATCAGCTTCCCATCTTTATAGTAGTGACGGATTTGCTAAAGAATGTAATTTATCTCCAAAAAAGCCTAATTTTGCGCCTTTCTACGGAACTTTTAATCTTGGAATAGTCTTAAAACAGACCAGTAATAGGGAATAAACCATTGATTTATTTTAAAACAACTTCATTGGTTATTCGTAAATTCTACTTAAGACGCTGTTCGGTAGAAGTTATTTTGTCTTAAGAGCGTAGGAAATAAATAATAGTGTTCAACATTTAACAAGGTATATAATGATAAATATCACCCTCCCTGATGGCAGTGTTCGCCAGTATGAAAGTGGAGTTACAGCAATGCAGGTTGCAGAATCTATTAGTTCAGGCTTAGCAAGAAATGTTTTATCTGCTAAGGTAAACGGCGAAGTTTGGGATGCCAACAGAGTTATTGCTAAAGACTCCGTAGTACAATTACTAACCTGGAAAGATAAGGATGGCCAAATGACCTTTTGGCACTCTACCGCACACTTAATGGCTGAAGCATTAGAGGCATTATACCCTGGCGTAAAATTAGGTACGGGGCCAGCTATCGATGATGGATTCTATTATGACGTAGATTTGGGAGATCGTAAGTTATCTTCAGAAGACTTTCCTACGATCGAAAAGAAGATGTTAGAATTGGCTAGGGAAAAGAATGCCTTTGTTAGACAAGATATTTCTAAAGCAGATGCTACTAAATTCTTCCAAGATAAAGGAGATGAATATAAATTAGAGCTGATCGAGAAAAGAGGTGAGGACGAGGCTTTAACCTTATATACGCAAGGGGGATTTGTAGATTTGTGTAAAGGACCGCACTTAAAAGATACTTCCAAGATCAAAGCTGTTAAGATAACAAAGATTGGAGGGGCGTTTTGGCAAGGCGATGAGAATCGACAGCAAATGACTCGATTAAGAGGTATTTCATTTCCTAAGCAGAAGGAATTGACGGAGTACCTACATATGATCGAAGAGGCTAAGAAAAGAGACCATAGAAAGCTAGGTGCAGAGATGGATTTGTTTATGTTCTCTGAGCGAGTAGGGGCAGGTTTGCCTATTTGGTTACCAAAAGGAAATGCTGTTCGAGAGCGTTTGATGAGATACATGCAGGAGCAGCAGGTGAAGCGAGGATATAAATTAGTAGCAACACCACATATTGGAAAGAAGGAATTATATGTTA
Source organism: Saprospiraceae bacterium (assembly GCA_023300255.1). Classification (GTDB taxonomy): domain Bacteria; phylum Bacteroidota; class Bacteroidia; order Chitinophagales; family Saprospiraceae; genus JAFMDF01. The sequence goes on from JALZWC010001055.1 coordinate 3,935, forward strand.
CTTCTGGGCATTATGAAAAGTATGGAGAAGATAGTTTCCAACCGATCAAGACGCCAAAGGAGGATGAAGAGTTTTATTTAAAACCGATGAATTGCCCGCATCACTGCGAAATTTATGCACATCGTCCACACTCTTATAAAGAGTTGCCTTTGCGTATTGCAGAGTTTGGTACAGTATATAGATACGAGCAAAGTGGAGAGTTACATGGTCTTTCTAGAGTAAGGGGATTCACGCAGGATGATGCTCATATTTTCTGTACGGAAGATCAATTGAAAAGTGAATTTTTGAATGTGTTGGATTTGACGACAGAGATGCTTAAGAAAATGGGTTTCGAAGATTTCACCGCTCAAATTTCTTTAAGAGATCCAGATAATCCAGAAAAGTATATTGGTTCTGATCAAAATTGGAAGGCTGCTCAATCGGCTATTATCGAAGCGACTAAAGAAGTAAATTTAGAAACGACTACGGCCTTAGGAGAAGCTGCATTTTACGGACCAAAGCTAGACTTTATGATTAGAGATGCTTTGGGTCGTCAATGGCAATTAGGTACTATTCAAGTAGATTATAATTTACCGGAGCGTTTTGAATTAGAATATATTGGTTCTGATAACCAGCCGCATAGACCAGTAATGATTCACCGAGCACCATTTGGGTCATTAGAGCGTTTCTTGAGTATTTTGATAGAACATACCGCTGGTAAATTTCCATTATGGTTGACGCCTGATCAGTTTGTTGTATTACCTATTAGTGATGCTTATAACGAATATGCGAATGGAATCGTAGATAAACTTGCAGAACATGATATTAGAGGTATTGTCGATGATCGAACAGAGAGTATTGGTCGTAAGATTAGAGATAATGAATTGAAGAAAATTCCATTCTTATTAATCGTTGGCGAGAAGGAAGCTGCCGCTAGTGGCGTAGGCGTTCGTAAGCAAGGAGATGGGGATAAAGGAATGATGTCAGTAGCTGAGTTTGCTGCTTATTTCAATGAGTTACTTTAAAAGAATACTCTTTTCTATTGGCATTCGCCAATAGGCAGATAATTTGAACGCAGAGGCGCAGAGATGCAGAGTTAAATATGCTCTGCAACTCTGCGTTTCTGCGTTCATTTTTTTTATTGGCGACAGCCAATGATCATTAGTTTTTCCGCCAATCAATCCCTCGTCCAGGCGTATAAGGCGCACCCGCCATTTCTAATTTTTCCTCTAATTGCTTCAGTTTTCCAACTAGATCTTGTACTCTTTGCACCTGTGGTTGTAAATCTTTTTTAGCAATCGCATAGGCTTCTTGAGCAGTAGTCGTAGGTTCAGAAGTAGAGTCAAACCCAGCATAAGTTGCCCAAATTCTGCCCGATAAGGAAGCTATAGTAGGTTGATCTAAACGACTCTTTAATCGATCTCCGTAAAAAGTTGTTCGGATACTTTTAAGCTCCTTTTCTATTTCCGTTAATTCTTTTTCTATGTCTACCAATGGCGCAGGCATCGTATAGATAGCTTTTCGAATATGTTTTAATTGATCTCCAACAGCGCTCATCTTTTTAGTCGTCCCCATAAATTGGCGCTGCAATTCTGCCAAGCCTTTATGAAAATCTGCTAAAGCTTTAGCATTATCCGCAGGCAAAGAACCTCCTCCTAAAGATCGAAGATTGAAAGAAGTAGGCGCTACTAATTCTGTTAACTCCCCATTTACGCTTTGTGATAAACTCACGGTATAAGAACCAGGCATTGCCAAGAAACTTGTTTCCGCAGGGCCGCCGAAGATATTTTCTCTTGGTGCTTTTAAGCTCACAGGTCCTAAGTAGGCAATACGTCCATCCCACGTAATTCGGTTAATCCCTTTTTTCAAGCCTGTTTTTATTTTTCGTACGACCTCTTCATTTATATCGCTGATTGTAAATAACAGATAAGAAGCTGCCTCGTTTTGCTCTGCGGCTAATTCTTCATAAGAAGGGTACGATACATCTTGTCCTGCTTTAATTGCTTTCTTCTCTTTCTCCTGTCGACGTTCCTTTAGTGATTTGTATTTATCTTTTACAAAATACGTGAAGGTCGCTCCAACAGGTGGATTCTTTTCTGCATAATAATTATCTCCTTGAAAAGATTTACCACGTAAACCTAAAGGCGTCCGTTCTACATAAATCAAAGCATCTGCTATTGGAAAAATATGCGCATCTTTTGCTAACGTTTCTTTAGTCGTATTTCTTAAAATCGAGTAGTCATCTAATACATAAAAACCTCTACCAAATGTAGCTATTACTAAATCATTTTTTTGCGTCTGTATAGCAATATCTCTTACGGCAACAGTTGGTAAGCCAGTACTTACTTTTTTCCAATATTGTCCACCTGTATTAGAAAAGAAGCAACTGTATTCTGTTCCTACAAATAATAAGTTTTTATCAACATGGTCTTCTGCAATGGTATAAGAAGTCCCTTTTTTTGGTAAGTTAGTGGTGATACTCTTCCATGTAGCCCCTTTATCCACACTCTTATAAACATAAGGTTTAAAATTGCCTCTTTTGTGGTCATTGAAACAAGCATACACTACATTCTCATCATGCTGAGACGCAACGATTTGATTCACATAAGTATTAGCAGGTACTCTTGAAAAACTAGTTTTCTTTTGCCAATTAGCACCTCCGTCTGTACTAATCTGAATTGCTCCATCATCTGTTCCAACATATAATAAATCTTTGTTGATTGGACTTTCATGAAAAGCGACTATAGTTCCGTATTGAGACGTAGATTGGTTTTTCATAACCGCATCAATACTTTGTACTCGTCCCATGACCTTCAATTTATTCCGATCAATCTGTTGTGTTAAATCAGGGCTAAGGACTTCCCAAGTATTCCCTCGATCATCACTCTTGAATAATTTATTCGCCGCAAAATAAATTCGACCAGCCACATGTGCCGAAGTCTGTAAAGGAGCATCCCAGTTCCAACGATAATCTTCGCCGCCTGCTTCAGGCTTTGGTTGAATACTCATATTTTCTCCACTAGCTTTATCGTATCGCGTTAAGCCACCGTATTGATATTGTGCATAAACGATATTCGGGTTCTCTGGATCAATCGCACTTTCAAAACCATCGCCTCCTTGTGTAACAAACCAATCTGAATTGACAATCCCATTCGCGTTTCTTGTACGAGAAGGCCCGCCCATACTAAAATTATCTTGTGTTCCACCATAGATATTGTAAAATGGCTGCGCATTATCAAC
>JALZWC010001056.1 GCA_023300255.1 Saprospiraceae bacterium
ATCACTTCCAGTGGTCGGATGAGACGTCCAGCTTGATCCGACCACTGGAAGTGATCGGACCAATTGGGCTAGGAATGGCCCCAACTTTGTTTTACACTCGATTTAATTCAACGCAGAAGACACGAATTTAGGTAAGTCTTAACTATGTGTCCTATATATCTATGTGGTTAAAAAATACTAAGTGGTCAAATTCACGCACAACCGAAATCTGAGTCTGTGTTAAATCAAACCTAACTGAGCTTAATCGTAAATAACCGCAAAATTAATCAATCCAATTGGATCATGAAAAAGACCAAAAATACATGGGGACAAATAAAAAAGCAATATATCAATTTTGATCTAGTAGAAGAATACTACTTAGCTAAAACAGAGGACGAAGCAGTCGATGTTATAAGTGAAAGAACCTTAAAAGACTTAGATTTTCCTGAGTTCTTTAAATTTCTTGATCGGACTACCTCGGATATTGGGCAGCAATATCTTTATAACCAGTTGAGGAGGTTAAAAACATCAAAGGAATCCTTAGCACAATTGGAACAACGAATTGAGTTTTATAGCACAAACCAACCGAAAAGGCAAAGAATTCAAAAAGTGTTAATTTCTCTATCGAAAGGAGAGGACTATTATTTTCCATTTCTACTATATGGCGCATTGCCAATAAAATGGCGTTTTTCTTGGGTAGTATCTATTATACAGTTACTCGTTGGTCTATGTATTATTGCTAGTATATTTTTAAATCCTATATTTTTTTTAGGTGTAGTCGCTATATTCAGTGTCAATGTAGGCCTGCACTACTGGCACAAGAACCGTATTGGAAATTTTGCTACTGTTTTTTCAAGATTAATCACATTAACAAGAACATCAAAGGATATATTAGAAGATAGCCATCTATTAGCAACAGAAAAAGAAGAGTTAGAAAAGAATATAAAAGAGGTGGACTCCATTACCAATAAATTACATTGGTTAAAAATGGATAGCTTACAGAATAATGAATACTTAATACTTTTCTGGTTTCTTATAGAAATAACCAAAATTGTCAGCTTATCAGAAATTAGTACTTTTCATGCAGTAGTAGATAAAATTGGGAGCTCTAGAAAGGCGATTGAACAATTATATCTGTTTATTGGAGAATTGGATATGGCTATTTCTATTGCCTCCTTACGAGCAGGTCTCCCTTATTATAGTCAAGCTACGTTTTTATCCAATCAAAAAGAGTTGCAGGTACAATCTTTGTATCATCCTTTAGTAGAAAATTGTGTAGCTAATGAGCTGCATTTAAAAGGAAAGAGCTTATTGCTTACGGGATCAAATATGTCAGGAAAATCGACCTTTATAAAAGCGATTAACCTAAATTTAATTGCAGCTCAGACGATCAATACTTCTTTTACTAAGGCGTATACTGCACCTATATTAGGAATAGCTACTTCCATAGAAATTTCGGATGATATAACCTCTGCAAAAAGTTACTATATGGAAGAGGTAGAAACCATTGGAAACTTAATGGAGCTATCTAATAAGCCTAATAGTCAATTTTTGTTTACTATTGACGAAGTTTTTAAAGGGACCAATACAATAGAACGAATTAGTGCTGCTAAGGCTATTTTGAGTTTTCTTAACCAAAAACAGCATCTTGTCTTAGTATCTACGCATGATATTGAACTGACAGAACTATTAGATGAATATTATGACTTATATTATTTTCAAGAAAGTATAGAAAATCAAAATTTGTCCTTTGATTATACGTTGAAGCAAGGTGCTTTAAAAAAGAAAAATGCAATTGCCATTTTAGAGTTGGCTGGTTATCCTCCTACGGTTATTCAAGAGGCAAAAAGTATTGCTAATAAATTTGAAAAAGAAAAATTACTTTATAAAAAGGATATCTAGTGGTTTAGTTAAAGAGTAGGAATTAAAGAAGAGCCCCATTATGGCGTCGTATTTTTCTCCTGTAAAGAAGTTTCAAAATTAAGGCATAGCAGGGCTGCGGCTTCATTTTTAAGCTTCTTCAGGTATGAACTTGCACAGCAAGTGAACCGTAAAGCGGATGGTATGCAGACAAGTCAACATGGGTAGGTTATTTATTTCCTATTTCCTTACTTCTTCTTTTTTATATTTTTTTCATTGATAAGCAGTATATTAGACTTTGAAGTTGATTAAGGATGTGTTCTGCAATTAATTATAAGTGCTTAATTTTTAGAACGAAGCGATAGCGGGTGTAACAGCTGTATGATGTAGATACAGGGACGACCCTGTAAAAAAGTACATCAAACCGCAGTCACACCTCTGATGGCCAAGCAAGCTCTTTTTTAATCGAATTCTTTAATTGTCAATTTATTTTTGTCCTACTCATTTATTAAATAGAGAAAATACTAAGTGAAAAACTTAATTCCATATTTTATTCAGGAAAAGTATCAACAAGGCAAGCTTCATGGTAATTGTCAAGCATATACCATGTTTGTCGATTTATCTGGTTTCACGTCTTTGACAGAAACTTTAATGAAGCGAGGTGTGGATGGTTCTGAGGTATTGTCTATCATACTGAATGGGATATTTGATCCAATGGTTTGCTTAGTATATCGTAGAGGAGGATTTATTCCTTACTTTGCTGGTGACGCCTTTACTGCTATTTTTCCGAAAACGGACGAAAGTCAAGCGTGGGAAATCGTTCATGCGGCACAGGAGTTACGTAGCTTCTTTAATAAGAAGGAAATTTGGAACACAAAGTATGGCAAGTTTAAAATAGGCGTTAAAATTGGCTTATCTGTAGGACAAGTAGAATGGGGTATTATCGGAGATGATCATAAAGCTTTTTATTTTAGAGGAGAAGCCATAGACAATTGCGCACAGAGTGAACATTGTGCTTTGCAGCAGGAAATCATTATTGATAAGTCCCTCTTTAAGCAGCTTCCTTTTATGAAGGATCATTTCAAATCCACTGCTGTTAACTTTTACAAATTAGAAAAAGAATACCAACCAGCTCAAAGTATAGTTTACCCAGAATTCAAAGCTCCAGCCTTATCCACTACCGTAGCTCAAAAATTTTTGCTAGATTCTGTTGTTAAATTTAATCAACAAGGGGAATTTAGATCAGTTGTCACGGTATTTATATCTTTTAAAGGTGTGGAAGATCATGAATCCCTTAATGAATTTGCCAGTATAGTAGTTAGTCAATTTCATAAATTCTCAGGCTATTTCAAAGAAATAGATTTTGGCGATAAAGGAGGCGTATTAGTTGGATTTTTTGGCGCACCAGTAAGTTTTGAAAATAATGCAGAGCGAGCTTTAGAATTGGCAACTACGATAGCCAATGCGGCTCAAAAGTTACAACAAAATGCTACACTCAAATATAAAATGGGAATTACTGCAGGCGTAGCCTATGCAGGAATAGTAGGAGGTAAAGAGCGTTGCCAATATGCCGCTGTAGGGAACCAAGTGAACTTAGCTGCTAGATTAATGACCCAAGCAGATTGGGGAGAAATACTAGTCAATCAAGAGATTCAAAAAACGCGACATTTTAACTTTGAGGATAAAGGGGATATTCAATACAAAGGTATTCAAGGAGGCGTTCCTACTTATAGTTTAACGGGAAGGAATGTAGACGATCATCCAGATTATTTGGGCAAGATGATCGGTCGAGAAAAAGAATTAATAGCCTTACAAAATTTTGCTCAAGAGGTATTTAATAAACAGTCTCCTGGTATTTCTTATATATATGGAGAAGCAGGAATTGGAAAAAGTCGAATCAGCTATGAGCTAAAGAAGCAGTTACAAAAGAAATCTAATGTTACTTGCTTTACTTGTCAGGCAGATCAAATTTTACAAAAGCCATTTAATCCTTTTGTTTATTTTTTAAAAAACTATTTTGAGCAATCTCCAGAAAACAGTAAATCAGATAATCGGCAAGCCTTTGAAAATAAATTTCAACAACTATTAAATCGAGTAAGTCTAATAAAGCATAAAGAAGCGCAAGAAATCTATTTAGAAATATCTAGAACACGTTCTGTCTTAGCAGCGCAAATTGCTATCAAATATTCAGATTCTTTATGGGAACAATTAGACGCCAAAGGGAAATATCAAAATACCCTTTCTGCTATCATTACTTTATTTAAAGCAGAGAGTTTGATTAATCCTGTTTTAGTTGAGTTAGAAGATGGCCATTGGTTTGATGATAGCTCTATAGAATTAGTTAGTGAATTCGTTAGACAAATATCTAGTTACTCTACTTATATTTTAGTGACTTCTAGATATGCAGATGATGGTAGCAAACCAAGTATTATCAGCAATGAAATGTTGAAGGAAGAAGTAATTAAATATCATGAAGTTGATTTAAACATACTTCATCCAGATGTCTTACGGGATCTGGCTACTTCCAGATTAGGCGGTAACTTGCAAGAAGAATTTTTTGTCTTATTAGAACGATTGACCAATGGTAATCCTTTCTATGCGGAACAATTATTAGAATACTTTTCTGAAAGTGATCTTTTAATTAAAATTGATGAGCAATGGATCTTAAAAGATAAAAGTATCCGATTGTCTTCTTCTATTAATTCTATTTTAATGGCTAGAATTGATCGCTTATCAGATTTAGTAAAAGATACGGTAAAGGCCGCAGCAGTGATTGGTCGAGAATTCGAAATACCAGTCTTGACAGAAGTAATGAATACCCATCACTCTTTTGCCACATTAGACAATAGTAAAAGTGGTTTATTAAAAGAACAAATTGTCACTGCAGAAAAAGGACAAATTTGGAGAGCAATGAATGAATTGCGCTATATTTTTAAACACTCTCTATTACGCGAAGCTGTTTATGATATGCAACTTCGAACGAGATTGAGGGAGGTACACTTTTCTATAGCCAAAGCAATTGAAAAAGTTTATGCAGATAATGTAGAAGATAAATATTTAGACCTATCTTTTCATTACGAGCAGGCAGACCAAGAAGAAAGAACTATTTTTTACACAAAAAAAGCAGCTATAATTGCTCGTAAAAATTTTCAAAACAAATCTGCTTTACAGCTCTACAATAAATTAATTCGCTTCCTAAAAAACAATCCAGATCAGCAAGAGGAATTAATTAGTGCATTACTTCGGAAAGCAGATATATTAGAATTGATAGGTAAATGGCAGGAATGTGAGACGGTGTTATCTACTACTTTACAACATGCCAAAGCCTTAAAACACGATGGACAACTAGGTAAAACATATAATAGCTTTGGGCATTTATTAATACTCACTGGGCAATATACGAAAGCTAAAAATCATCTTGAAAAAGCGATTGTACATTTTGAAGCTATTGGAGACGATTATGGTTTACTAAAAGCATATGGAAATTTAGGTAATCAATATTTTAGACAAGGACAGTACCGAAAAGCGGAAGAGTACTTTATCAAAAGTATTGAACTAAGTAAGCAATTTAAATCTAATTCTGCCACTGCTCAAATTGTTGCTAATCTTGGATTAACCTATATGAATTTAGGAGATTTTGATGCAGGTATTCGGTATCAAAAAGCACAGCTTACCATCTGTCAAGAAATGAAAGATAAGCCAGGCATGGCTATTTTATCGACTAATTTAGGTATCGTCTATTTTGAAAAAGGAGACTATGATGCCGCATTAGCTTGTTATCAACAAGGATTGGAATTAAGTCAAGAATTGGGTAACAAACAATTAATTGCTATTACCATCGGATGCATCGGAAGTGTGTATGAACGAAAAGGAGATTATGGAAAAGCAATGTACAATTTTGAAAAAGACCTAGAGGTAGCAGAAGAATTAGGAGATAAACAAGGGATCGCTATTACCCTTGGTTTGATCGGTCAATTGCATACGGTCAAAGGAGAATTTGATAAAGCTATACAATTTCTAGAAAGACAATTAGCCATCTGTAGAGAACTCAATTATCAAAAAGGGATTGCGAAAGCGGTTAATACCTTAGGAGATATTTATCATCATAAAACACAATCAGATATTTCTATTAAGTATTATGACTTAGCGATTGATGTAGCTAGAAAAATTGATAATAGATTGGTCCTAGGAGAGAGTTTGGTGGAGAAAGGAAAACCTCTATTGGCACAAGGAAAGATAGAAGAAGCAATGGCTATTCAAAAAGAAGCACTCAAACTAGCTAAACAATTAGGTAATCCTAATTTGCTATTTGAAGTACACATTTTAGGCGTGAGAGTAACTGCAACAAAAGATAAAAAAGAAGCCTCTTTCATTTTAAAGGAATTATTACATGATATAGAGGCACCTATACAAAGAGCTGCTTTGTTCTATGAATTGTACAAATTAGAAAAGCATAGCGATTATAGACAGAATGCTTTACAACTATATCAAGAGCTTTATAATGAAACCCCTCAATTTATTTTCAAGCAACGCATACAACATTTGATTTTAGGACGTTAAAGTAGTTTAGAAATGAATTGGATGCACTATTTATTGTAAGGAATGAAAAAACAATACCTGTTCAATTAAGAGGCAAGATTCTATTTTATCTATTTTGAGATTACCCAACATGAATATTACTACACATAAAACACTTACTAATTTGGCAAAGAATATCAACCTTTCCAGCTTCCTCAACGTTGTTACTTATAATATATTCTTTTTTATATTTTTTTGTATAGCATGTGCTAATTCATCTTTGCAAAAAAATGAAAATCATCAAGCAACAACGACCGTGGCTAATCCATTAGATTCTATTCAGACACAAATATTGACGGACTTTCCTTATACATTAGATAAGCCTGATAAGGAATTTGAATTACCCAATAAGCTAAGAGAAATTTCTGGATTAGGGATAGACTCCACAGGTGCTTATTTATATGCCGTACAAGATGAAGAAGGGGATATATTTGTGATAGATAAAGAAACGGGTAAAGTTAAAGATCAAATTAAATTTCATAAGGAAGGGGATTATGAAGGGATAGAGTTTGTGAACGATCTAATGTATATTGTTAAGAGTACAGGAACGCTTTATGAAGTCAGTGATCTAGGGAAACCGACTCAGAAAAGAACCAAGCATAAATTTAAATTTACAAAATCTAGTGATGTGGAAGGTTTGGGTTATGACCCTGTGACGAATAGCTTATTATTAAGTTGTAAAGGAAAAGCAATTAGGGGCGAAGAAGCCCTTTTTAAAAAAGGAGTTTATGAAGTACAGTTGGATTCTATGACAATGGATACCATCCCGAAATATACAATCGATTTAGAGGATGTGAAGTCTTTTTTGAAGACGAATACGGCTATAGAATATTTTGACAAATTAGCAAAAGTATTCAGCCCTGAAGAAGAATTTATTTTTGGCCCATCTGGCTTGGCAATCCATCCAATTACCAAAGATATTTATATTATTTCCGCAGTTGGCAATGTACTAGTGGTACTTAATCGGAATAATGATATTGTACATATTCAGAAGCTACGTAAAAAAGTACATGCACAACCGGAAGGTATCGTATTTGATCAAGATGGGACTTTGTATATTTCTAATGAAGGAAAAGATGGAAAAGGAGCTATTGCTGTATTTCAATATAAGGGGTAAAGGCCGATGTTTCTTATCTTTGGGGAAAATCATAAATCATAAATCTTACATCATAAATCATATATCTGTTACGTGAAACTAGATGGATATATGATGTATGATATCTGATTTTTGATTTTTGATTTTTTCCGTT
>JALZWC010001057.1 GCA_023300255.1 Saprospiraceae bacterium
AAACTAGTGCATAGCAGGGCTATGGACTCTTTTTTTGGCTTTCTAAGACTGGAAAAGGGCAAGCCAAGTTGAGACAGTTATTATTTCGTCATTCCTTAAGCGTCCAATTCCAAATCAAATGCCCAAAAAAGATCTTTGGTCGTTTATTTTTTTAAGACAAAATCAAATCAGTAAATCGTAACTACTCAGATGTCAGAAGCTAGAGGACAGGTGTCAGATGGAATCGTACTAACTAAGAGTGTTCGTTTTCATAAGCCAAGGATAAGTACTTTACAATAAAGCAACTAGTAAACTTAGCATTAGCACTGTTTTTCTGTCTCCTGACTCCTCGCTCCTGACACCTGAGTAGTTACTTGTAAATCTATTTTCTCCCGTCTTAAAATTAATTAAAGTCTTGTTAAGATTAGGATTTTATGAATTAAACATCTCATATTGTACGTCCAATAGAAAAAGAAAATTATAAGTTGCATGAATTAGAGAATAGGAAAAATATAGCCTATCTCCTCAATTGATTTTTGCCACTTAACTACTTTGTAGTTTCCAAACTTAAAAAACACTTCGATCATGAACCTGTTAAAGTCTATTTTACTTTGTTCTTTTTGTCTTTGCCTTTTTACTGCTACTGCTCAGGATAAAGCATTACCTGATGTCACGGTAAAAACATTAGAAGGTAAGACCGTCAACATGCAAGAATTTGGACAGTCTGGTAAAATTACAATTATTAGTTTTTGGGCTACTTGGTGCGCACCTTGTAAAAAAGAATTGGATGCTATTGCTGATGTATATTCGGATTGGCAAGATGATTACGATATAGAGCTAGTAGCCGTATCTATTGATACGAGAAGGGCAGCAGCTACTATTCCTGCTTTGGTCGCTTCTAAAGGATGGGAGTATACTGTATTAAGTGGTAATCCTACAGAATTACAAACTGCTTTTAACTTTCAAACAATCCCTCAAACGTTTTTAGTAAATCAAGAAGGAAAAATTATATATCATCATAACGGCTATGTTCCTGGTGATGAATACGAACTAGAAGATAAAATTAAAACACTTGCTGAGAAAAAGTAAGAATTGAAATTATTTAGTTGAATAGCAAGCAAAAAAAATAGGTAAGGAGTCTAGACGACTCTTTACCTATTTTTTTTGCTTACTATATTTCTATGCGATTAAGGCAAAGAGTAAGAATAAAGGCTTTTATTATTTCATTCGACTCTTAACAAAATCTAATAGTTCATCATGTGCTTTCATCAAATGCCCACCTGCACCACACAACTGATTAAAATTAGAAACAATCGGTTGTAATTCCGCAGGCATATCATTCACACTCTTTAGCTGATATTGATGACACACTTTTAAACTTTGCATCACGGTACGCAGTTCTTCCGCCTGCTTAATGAATTCTTCCAATTTGACTTTATCCTCTGCTTTTAGCTCATATTGATAGTTCTCTCTTGCTGTTTTTAAAGCAACGGGACAATGGAGGTCTACACTTATGAGATCGTTCATTGGAATCTTATAGAAGTGCGCCAGATTTAATAAATTACAAATCTTGGGCTCTGCTGTGCCTTTCTCATACGATGCTATATTCCCTCTATTCAAATTTAACCTATTAGCCAGTTCTTCCTGACTTAAAGATAGTTGCTTTCGCAAATGACGAATATTAGAAGCTAAATTTGATAAAGTCATCTTCCTTTTTATTTTCTAATCGTGAGTTATTTAATTAGTCCTACGGTTTTTTACTGTTAAATCATTATGATTATTCGAATGTTTACGTGACGCTAACAATCTTCCCAATCTAACAATTTCAACAATCATTTTATATTGTTCGTTTGATTTTCTTTTACTTGTAAAAAATATTAACACTCTTTATCTAATAAATGTTGATAGTAGTCGAAAATATTCTACAATTTCTTAAAAAAAAATAACTTTTGATAGAAAAATATCAAAACGAGGACAATTAAAACAAAAATGGAGCTATTTTTTACAATTTAACAAAGAAAAGTAACGTTATTGCAATAATAATTTACATAAAAAGTAAAAAATATTTGCAGAAATCGTTTTTTGTAAATATTTTTGTCATATCAAAAAGATAATTACCCGATTTCCTAATAAATAATATAGTTCTATAGCTGGCTACCCCAAAACAGTAAATAGAACTTTTAAATTCGACGCCATGTTAAGTAAAATTCAAGGACATTTAAAAAGCGTTAATAGCACTCTGAGAGCTTTTGCTTTAAAATTAACAGGAGATTCTGCTGATGCAGCAGATCTTTATCAAGATACGGCTATGCGAATCATAGCTAACGCAGACAAATACCAAGAGAATACTAACTTTAAAGCTTGGGCAGTTACTATTATGCGCAATGTCTTTATTAATAACTATAGAAAGAAAGTTCGTAGAGGAGTTATTCTTGACCAAACTAATAATAACTACTATCTAAATTCTGGAACTGCAAGTATCCGTAATGACGGCGAAGGCAATATCGCTTATGGTGAGTTACTAAAAATGGTACACCGACTAGGAGATGAGTTCCGAGTGCCTTTTTGGATGGCATATCAAGGCTATAAATATGATGAAATAGCGGATCGTTTGGAGGTACCTTTAGGTACTGTTAAAAGCAGAATATTCTTCGCCAGAAAGAAATTGCAGAAAATGTATAGTAGAGCTGGCTTGGAGAGAGCTTAAGAAAAAGAAGTCAGGGGGCAGACCCGCCCGACTGCCGTTAGGCGGGCAGGTTTATGACGTTGACCGCTTATTATATTGACCTTATTAAAAAAGAACCTATCTGAGATCAGATAGGTTCTTTTTTTTAGGAATGAGGAGATAATAAATGTTACAAGTTGGGTTAGTCATTTTTCTATCTTAGGAAGCCAAAAAACTAGTGCATAGCAGGGCTACGGACTCTTTTTTTGGCTTTCTAAGACTGGAAAAGGGCAAGCCAAGTTGAGACAGTTATTAT
>JALZWC010001058.1 GCA_023300255.1 Saprospiraceae bacterium
TTCAGAAAAAGAGTTAGCAACTGCTTGTGGCAAGGCTTTAGGATGAGGAGCCCATGTTAAAACTACCTTTGGTTTCTTAGTTTTTTTATGTTCCGCTATCGTAATCATATCCGCTAAGGATTGTAGTGGATGAAGGATCGAAGATTCTAAACTAACGATTGGGACTGTCGCATGTTCTACGAATTTATTTAAAATGAAATCTTGGTAATCTCGCTCTTTATCCGTTAGGGTAGGGAAGGTGCGAATACCAATAATATCACCATACTGACTAATTACTTTAGCAGCCTCTTTAATATGTTCTGCTTTGTCTTCGTTCATAATAACACCGTCCTCAAATTCAAATTTCCAACCTTGATTAGCATTCATAACGATGACATTCATGCCTAAATTTATGCCTGCCTTTTGCGTACTCAAACGAGTCCTTAAACTAGGATTGAAAAATAATAGGACTAATGTTTTGTCTTTGCCAAGTGCTTTATGTTTTAGTGGATTTTGCTTTGATTTTAATCCTTCTTTGACTAACTTTTTTATATTCTTTACATCTGTGACAGAAGTGAATTTTTTCATTGTTTGGTGTTGAATGTAGAGTTGGAGAGTTTTTGTTTTGAATAAATTAGCTAAAGCTAATATAAATAATTTGAACGCAGAGACGCAGAGATGCAGAGCCAATCATAACTCTGCATCTCTGCGTTCAAATTAAATATTGGCGACAGCCAATAAAGATATTACACAACCAAATATTTAGAAAATACTTTCTCAAATACACTTAGGAAAATATCCACTTCTTTTTGAGTAATATTTAAAGGAGGTAATATCCGTAATACATTAGGATCAGAAGAAGATCCTGTAAATACTTTTTCTTCATAGAGCATTTCCTTTCGTAATTCTTTTACAGGAAACCCTAAATCTAAGCCAATCATCAAACCCATTCCACGTACTTCTTTTACGCCGTCAATAGCGGTTAGTTTTTTTATAAAATAAGCACCAAGATCTCTAGCATTTTCTCTCAATTTTTCTTCTTTCAACACATCCAATACGGCAATACCTGCGGCACAAGCTAAATGATTGCCACCAAAAGTAGTACCCAACAAACCATAAGAAGCTTTGAATCTTGGATGAATTAAAATACCTCCAATTGGAAAACCATTTCCCATTCCTTTTGCTATAGAAATAATATCAGGCTGAATGTGTGCATGTTGATAAGAAAAGAAATAACCACTTCGAGCATAGCCAGATTGAATCTCATCTAGAATTAATACCGCCTCATGTTCTTTGCAAAGTTGACTTAATGTTTCTAAGAATTTTGTCTCTGCAACATGGATGCCTCCAATACCTTGGATGCCTTCTATGATGACCGCACAAATATCTCCTTTTTCTAAACTCGCCCGAACCGTATCAATATTATTCCATTCATGAAATTCCTTATCAAATAATTGGTTGATCGGCGCTTGAATGGCAGCCTTATCCGTTACATTTACAGCAGCAGAGGTACGTCCATGAAAAGCTTTTTTGAAGGAGATAACCTTAGTCTTGCCATTATGAAAAGAAGCTAATTTTAAAGCATTTTCATTAGCCTCCGCACCAGAGTTGCACAAGAATAATTGATAGTCTTCGCAGCAAGATAATTCGCCTAGTTTGTGCGCTAATTCTTGTTGCAAACTATTTTGAACGGAGTTAGAATAGAATCCTAAATTTTCTACTTGCTCTGTTATCTTCTTTACATAGTGTGGATGCGAATGCCCTATAGAAATAACGGCATGGCCTCCATAGAAATCTAAATACTTAGTGCCTTCTTTATCGTAGACATAGCAACCTTCTCCTTTGATTGGTTCTAGGTCGAAGAGTGGATATACATCGAATAATTTCATTGTTTGTTTTTTGAGTTAAAGTGGCTTCGCCACTTTGAAAAAATGAATGAGGAAGGTAGTTATTCTGCATCGGCTAAAGCCGACGTCTAGGTATTGAACGCAGAGACGCAGAGATGTAGAGTTAAACGTAGTTTAGATCTAGCTTAGCTCTGCATCTCCGCGTCTCTGCGTTCAATTTTTTCATTGGCGCAAGCCAATGCCTAGAAAGCCACCGCCTTCAATCCAAGCCCCATTCGCTCCTCCAACCCAAACATCAAATTCATATTCTGCACCGCCTGCCCAGAAGCCCCTTTAATTAAGTTATCAATCATACTAGTAATTAAAACCTTATCTCCATGTTTTTCAATATGGATAATGCATTTATTTGTATTGACTATTTGCTTTAGATTAGGACTATTGGAAGTAATAAAAACAAATGGATCATTGTCATAGAAATGTTCATATAGATAAATGATTTCCTTTTCGTTTAAAGAACAATCGGTATAAGCGGTTGCAAAAATCCCTCGTGCAAAATTTCCTCGCATCGGAATAAAATGGATCTGCTGGTCGTAGTCCTTTTGTAGTTGGTTGATACTTTGATTGATTTCGCTAAGATGCTGGTGGGTGAAAGCTTTATAGATAGAAACATTATTATTTCTCCAACTAAAATGAGTAGTCGCTCCAGGGTTTTGCCCTGCACCCGTAGAACCAGTAATCGCATTAACGTGAATATCAGTTTTTAATGCCTGAGCTTCTGCGAGGGGTAATAAAGCTAACTGAATACAAGTGGCAAAACATCCTGGATTGGCGATGTAGTTTGCATCTTGAATATCATTTCTATTCAATTCTGGTAAACCATAAACAAAAGATTCCTTATCTTCCTCTAGGCGATAATCTCTACTTAGGTCAATAATTTTTATATGCTTTGGTAGTTCTGTGCTATCTAGAAAAGTTTTAGATTTTCCATGCCCCATACATAGAAAAATGACATCGACATTCGGATCAATAGTATCTGTAAAAGATAAATTAATTTCTCCTAATAAATCGGTATGCACATCGCTTAATTCATTACCTGCATTGCTATTGCTATGCACGAAAATAATTTCCGCTTGGGGATGATATATAAGAATTCTTAATAATTCTCCAGCGGTATATCCTGCACCACCTATGACACCTATTTTTATCATGTGTTATGATTGTATGATTGTGTTGCTTTGCTGATTGTGTGATTGTGTCGCTTCGCTGATTGTACAAGTAATACTTGCTGACAATCACACAATCATAACAATCAATCTTTATTAACGAATTGGTGAATCAAACTTTGATTACCTAATATTTTAGTGAAACCTCTGACATCTTCTCCGCTCCAATTTTTATTCATTTCTCCATAACTACCAAAGGCATTATTCATCAAATCATATTTTGATTCGATACCTTGTAATTCGAAACGGTAGGGGAGTAGACTGACCATAACTTTTCCGCTAACATTACTTTGAGTATCTTCTAAAAACGTTTCAATATTTCGCATGACTGGGTCAAGGTATTGACCTTCATGTAATAGCATACCATACCAGTTAGCCAATTGCTCTTTCCAGTATTGTTGCCATTTTGTTAAGACATGCTTTTCCAAAAGGTGATGAGCCTTGATAATAATCATAGGAGCAGCAGCCTCAAATCCAACACGTCCTTTGATACCAATAATCGTATCTCCTACATGGGTATCACGTCCGATAGCATAAGGTGCAGCCAAGCTTTGAAGGTGTTGAATTGCGAAAGTAGGGTGGGCAAATTGTTTTCCATTAACCCCTTGTAGTTCTCCTTTCTCAAAAGTTAGTGTAACTGTTTCACTACCTTCTTTTTTTAGTTGACTAGGGTAAGCACTTTCCGGTAGCGCTTCATTAGACGTTAAAGTTTCTTTGCCGCCAACACTCGTTCCCCAAAGACCTTGATTGATACTGTATTGCGCTTTTTCCCAACTTAAATTTACGCCATGTTTTTTAAGGTATTCAATCTCTTCTTGTCTAGATAATTTCATATCTCTAATAGGCGTAATAATCGTTAGATCATCACCAAGGGTATTGAATACTAAATCGAAACGTACTTGATCATTTCCTGCTCCTGTACTACCGTGCGCTACGATTTTTGCACCAATTTCTTTTGCATGTTTTGCTACTGCTAAAGCTTGGAACATTCGTTCGGCACTTACAGACAATGGATAGGTGTTATTTCGGGTAACGTTTCCATAGATGAGGTATCGAATACATCGGTCATAATACTCTTCTACTGCTCGAATGATCGTAAAAGACTTCGCGCCTAAAAAATAAGCTTTCTCTTCTACCGTTTTTAATTCTTCATTAGAAAAACCTCCTGTGTCTACGATTACTGCGTGTACTTCTAAGCCTTTTTCTTTGCTTAAATACTTTACACAATAAGAGGTGTCTAAACCACCGCTATAGGCTAATACTACTTTATCCATTTGTTTTTTATTTCGTTATGTTTCAACACCTGTTGTGAACTCTCTCCCCCAACTCTCTCTTAAAAAGAAAGGGAGACGTCTCCGATTGAAGATTTGTCTTATTGACAATTCTCCTTCTTCGTAAAGAAGGAAGAAAAGAAATGCCGGAGCGTATGCAGAATATTTATTTTGTTTCTTTACTTATAATTTGATTTGTGAGATCGAACTTCATTGCTTCTTCATTTTTAGAAGGTGCTAGCATACCTGTGCAAAGACATTTAGAACGATCATTGCGTTGGAGAATATCATAATTTGGGCAACTCTGGCAACCTTTCCAAAAAGCATCATCTTGTGTTAATTTTGAAAAAGGAACGGGTCGGTATCCGAGTTCAGAATTAATTTCCATTACAGTCCCGCTAGTAGTAATACCAAAGACTCTTGCTGCTGGATATTTATTTCTGGCATGATCGAAAGCTACTTTTTTGATCCTTCTAGCTAAACCTTGTTTTCTAAATATAGGATTAACAATAAGCCCAGAATTAGCAACATATTCTCCATGTCCCCATGTTTCAATATAGCAGAAACCAGCCAATACATCTCCTTTGAGTGCGATGATTGCTTTATTGCTTTCCATTTTTTCTAATAGGTATTCAGGCTTTCTTTTAGCGATTCCTGTTCCTCTTTGTTTAGCGGATTCTGCGATTAAATCGCAGATTGCTTGAGCATATTGATGATGACGCTCTGTAGCGATTTCAATAGTTATTTTTTCCATTTTTTTAAAGCAAGGATGTGGTAAAATAGTCCATTATTGGATAATCTATGCACATCATTTGTGTTAAAAAATAGTCTTTGAAAAAGACTTCTAAATAAATAATTGGTTAGGGAAAAGCTTAGAATAGAATTATTCTAAGATATATGGCAACAGGAATCCTGCTACCACTTTAGTGGCAGAAAATATGGTATACGCCCCTAGGGCGACGCTCGCGGATGCGGCGAATAGAAGTGAATTGGTTATATGTTGTATTGTTGTTTAACATTATTAATACAAAAGTAATTTATACTTACTAGTTTTCCAAATTATGCCCTTTTATTTTAGTGTTGGCGGTGTTTATGCTTCCCTGCTGGTGCAAATGCTACAGTCTTGTGCTTCCTATCCAAAAAGGTTGTGCCTTTTAAATAACGAATACAATTGATTTGAGTGTAAAACAAAGTAGGGCCCATTCCAACCCAATTGGTCCGATCACTTCCAGTGGTCGGATCAAGCTGGACGTCTCATCCGACCACTGGAAGTGATCGGATGAATTAATTGGCTGCCC
>JALZWC010001059.1 GCA_023300255.1 Saprospiraceae bacterium
CTTATATTTAATTCATAGGGCTGTGCCCTATGCTAGGATATGTCACCCCGTTGGGGTTATAAAAGTGTCAACTACTTTTAGTACTTTGATAAACTTGTCTATAATTAAGTGGTGAGATGTAAAACAAACAAAGCCAACTATCAAGAAAGATAATTGGCTTTGTAAGAACTGTATCTAGGTCTAAAATTAACCTAACAAAGATTGCAATTTCATAGCAACACCCATGTCACCATCAATTTTAATCTTACCACTCATCACCGCCATCATTGGATTTAAATCTCCTTTGACAACTTCTACTAAATTCTCTTTAGTTATATTAATGGTACAATCTGATTCTTTATCTTCTGTTGTTACTACATTGGCATCACCTGTACCATCAATGTGAATACATTCTCCTTCTCCAAAGGAAAACTTTAAAGTATTACCAATGGGATCAGCACTTGCTGCTTTAGTTTGCATTTCGCTTACGATAGCGTCTAACATATTAGTTTTGTATTAATTAGTGAAATACCGCACTTGCTTTTCAAGTTTGGCAGAAGGATTCTTTATAATCGAAATTGTATAGAATTTGTAATAAGACAGCCTTACTGGCTTATTCTTTATTAAAGAACGGTTTAATTTTAATTTTGTTGGGTATCTTCTTCCCAATTCCTACATTCAATTTAGCTAGCTAATGTAGCGTCCTAAAAATCAGTATTTAAACAGACTCCGATTCCATTGTTTTTACCGTTTTCTTCTTAGGTGCAGGTTTATAAGCTTCCAAGTTTACTTGAATATTTTTTAACAAATATTTTCCATATTTGGTAGGAAATAAGCGAGTGATGAAATCCATAATCTTAGCATCTCGACCTATTAGTAATTTTGGATTTTTCTTTTCAATCGCCCGAATTATTTGAGTGGCTGCATCCGCTGCGGTAGTAGGTGCATTATCATCAAACATTTTCTTTCCTTCTTCAATCTCTTCTTTCGATAAAGAAGATTTAGAATGGTCAATATTAGCAACGATACCTGTTTTAATACCACCTGGATGTATACAGCAAACCTGAACATTTTCAGTCCCCTCTATTTTTAACTCCTGTCGCAAAGTCTCTGTAAAGCCTCTTACCGCAAACTTAGCCGTACAGTATGGTCCTTGTGTTGGAAATCCGAAAATACCAAACACACTAGAGGTATTCATTAATACACCTTCTGGACGTTTTTTAAGATGTGGCAAAAATGCCTTTGATCCGTAGATAACGCCCCACATATTCACGCCCATTAGCCTTTCAAAATCTTCATATTCTGTATGCTCTATGCTTCTAGCGGGTAAGGTGAACCCTGCATTGTTTATGACGACATCTACATGCCCAAAGTAACTAACTACTTCATTAGCAAAGTCATAAATCGCTTTTTTATCTGAAACATCAAAGCGTCTAGCAATGCCTTCACCCCCTTTTTCTTTGACCATTGCAAGGGTCTCGTTTAGCGTATCATGATTCCAATCATTGATCGCCACCTTTGCTCCTTTTTCTGCAAATTGGAGCGCTAATTCTCTACCCATTCCTGAGCCAGCACCCGTTATTACGACTATCTTATCTTTAAAATCTTTCATGTTGTTTTGTTGAAAATTTGATGATGTAGACAAATTACAAAAGATTTGTTTGCTAATCTAATGTTTGGTGAAATTTTAGATAAGATTGTAGTATTAAGTAATTCCAAACAAGAAAAACGACTAATCGCTGGTGCAAGGCTATTGCCTTTTGTCTATTATTTATAAGGCTTTGTCTTATAAATACAAAGCTATTTATGTTTGATTATCAGCTGATTCTATAGAAACTGGTGATGGCAGAAATTTTCAAAATGGCTGTCATCTTTCTGAGAACCCTAGATAACAACCGCTGGCGCAAAGGCTGTGCCTTGTGCCTTCTATCAAAGAAGGTTTTACCTTCTATTCGGCATCTATTAAAAAGTCAATAAGCAATCATTATGTCGAGCGACTAACAATTTTAGTAGTGCTTTTATAAGGCAAAGCCTTAGGCAAAAGCCTTTGCGCCAGCAAGAATTAAGAAGCATCCAACATTTACAAAAAAAAACGGACCGTATAATTAAATACGATCCGTTTTTTCTATAAAAGATGAAAACTCTTAAACAAGGCTACTCTGGCTCACTTGCTTCTTCTTATTGATACCAGTCTTTCCATAAAAAGTTTGACCAGCAGCTGCCATCTTACGTAAGTTAGCAGGTACCGTCCATCTTGCACCAAAACGTTTTGTAAAGTCATCACAGTCATCAACAAACTGCTGAACACCTACATAGTCGATATAAGAAATGGCACCACCCGTATATGGAGGGAATCCAAAACCTAATAAAGACCCAACGTCTCCATCTTTTGTTTCTCTTAAAACACCTTCATCAAAACATCTGTATGTTTCTAAAGCCATTCTATGTAACAAACGCTGACCTATAGTTTTCGAATCTAAAGTGTTTACATTAGATGGGAACCAATCTTCTAGGCCTGACCAAAGGGTCTTCGTTTTACCATCGTAATCGTAGTATCCTTTGCCATTCTTCTTTCCATGTCGACCGAATTCCTCTACCATCTTTTTATTCATTTGGTAGATCATTTCTGTCTCAGGATCACGATCAGGCATTTCACTCATCACATGTAGGCCCAAAGTAAAGGATACCTCATCTGTTACCGCTAAAGGACCAACAGGCATTCCGATATGCTTCGCTACATTTTCTATCATAATAGGAGGAACCCCTTCCATCATCAAGTGAGCACCTTCAGAAGTATAAGTTCCAAAAGTTCTAGAAGTAAAGAAGCCTTGCTTATCATTTACAACAATCGGCACTTTTCTAATCGCCACTACATAATCAATCGCCGCTGCCAATGCTCTATCAGAAGTTTCCTTACCAACGATAATTTCTACCAAAGGCATTTTATCTACTGGAGAAAAGAAGTGAATTCCGATAAAGTTTTCAGGACGCTCTGATGCTTCCGCTAACATGGAAATTGGTAGGGTAGAAGTGTTAGATCCGTAAATCTTATCTTTCCCTAATACCGCTTCTGTTTCCTTCGTAACAGTAGCCTTCAAGTTTCTATCTTCAAAAACTGCCTCGATCACCATATCACAATCTGCCATATCATTAGGGTCGATTGTTGGGTGTATTCTATCCAAGATCACTTTTGCTTTCGCTTCCGTACTTCTACCTCTAGAGATCTTCTTCTTTAAGATTGCATCAGAATAGGCTTTTCCTTTTTCCGCACCTTCCATCTTCACATCTTTCAGCATTACTTCCATACCAGCTAATGCCGATACATACGCAATACCAGCACCCATCATACCAGCACCTAACATCCCCAACTTCTTAATCTCGTATTTGTCATGCCCCTTTGGCTTCATCTTTCCTTTCTTCGCTTCATTGATGGCAAAGAAACCTGTACGAATTAAATTCTGTGCTTCCTTAGAATAAAATGCTTTAATAAATTGACTAGCCTCTACCTCAATGGCTCTGTCAATTGGCATCTGCATTCCTTTATAAATAACAGTCATTGCATACTTAGCAGCAGGATAGTTGCCACCAGTCATCTTACGAACCGTACCTGCACCACCCATTAAAGCTTGCACCCCACCTGGAGACATTACGCCACCTCCTGGTACTCTATATTTCTTATCATCCCAAGGCATAACTGCAGTTCCACCATCTAAGATATATTTCTTAGCCGCTGCCATTAACTCTTCCTCATTGTCTACTATTGCATGGATCATCCCAGCTTTCACTGCCTTATCAGGTGTTACTTGCTTAGACTGTAGAATCGTCATCAATGCATTTTGAATCCCCATTAAGTATGGTGCTTTGGAGTTACCCATACCACCTGGGATCAATCCTAATTGTACCTCTGGAAATCCAATCTTCGTTTTTGGATGATTGATCGCCACTCTATAATGACAAGTCAATGCTAATTCCAAACCACCTCCTAAAGCATTACCATTAATAGCTGCTACGAAAGGTTTTCCTGATTTTTCAAATTCTCTTAATTGGCGATTGGCTGCTATCAAACTATCATATAATCCTCTCTTGTCCTCTGGTGGATTAGATAATAAACGCAAGTCTGCCCCGGCCATAAAGTCTCTATGTCCAGAGGTAATGATCACTCCTTTTACTGAGTCATCTGCGATTGCTTTTTTAGCTACTTCAAAGTACGGATGAAAGAAGTCTGCACTGAATAAATTCGTTGGGTGCTTGACCATGTTTACGGTGATGATGGCTATGCCGTCATCGCCGACTTTGTATTCTAGAATATCGTTTTTTATTGTTGACATATTTTTAATTAGAATAGAGAGCAGAGAATAGAGAGTAGAGATAGGGTAGTGCTTTCTCTTTTTTTCTGCTGACTTTAGTGATTGATCGTTTCTTTTAAAGCTTGTTATGTTTTCTTTGGAACTAGTGATTATCTATAGAGGAAAGAGTTAAATGAAATACCATTTATTAGGAGGTATTATTATTCTCTACGCTCTTTGCTATGTTCTAAAGAAAAGCGATACATTTACTAAAACAAATCTTTCACGTTATTAAACAAATATTGCAATGAGACATAACTTCTTACATCTCGAGATATGGAAACGTAGTAGAGTATTAGTAAAGAGCATTTATACTACTTCAAAGTCTTTTCCAAGCGAAGAAAAATTTGGCTTAAGATCACAAATTTGTAGAGCTGCTGTATCCGTTCCATCTAATATTGCTGAAGGTTGTGGTAGAAGTACCGATCCTCAACTAAAAAATTTCTTGAGTATAGCTATTGGCTCAATCTGCGAATTAGAAACACAAGTCTATCTTGCTTTTGATTTAGAATACTTCGACCAACAAATTACTAAAGCTCTAATTACTGAAATAACGGCTATCAGAAAAATGATGATGAGTTTTCAAAATCGACTATAAAGCATTAAGGAGAGTGGAGCCGTTCGAGTCTCTACTCTCTATTCTCTGCTCTCTACTCTGGTTTCCTAAACCCGCTCAATAATAGTAGCAATGCCCATTCCACCACCAATACACAAAGTAGCCAAACCAGTACTCAAATCACGTCTCTCCAATTCATCCAATAACGTACCAGTAATCATACAACCTGTTGCACCAAGTGGGTGACCCAAAGCAATCGCACCACCATTCACATTTGTGATAGAGTGATCAACGCCTAAGTCTTCCATGAAACGCATAGCTACAGCAGCGAATGCTTCATTGATTTCAAATAAATCAATATCGCTCTTCGTCATACCCGCTTTTTTCAAAGCCTTTCTACTTGCAGGAGCAGGACCTACCAACATGATCGTTGGATCTGTTCCAACAACACCGACAGATCTAATTCTTGCTCTTGGCTTAATGCCCATTCTTTCTCCAATCTCCTTGTTACCGATTAAAGCAATTGCAGCACCATCAACGATAGCAGAAGAGTTACCTGCATGGTGTACGTGATCGATCGCAGCAACTTCAGGATATTTCTGAATCGCAACAGCATCAAATCCAGCCATCTCGCCCATCATAGCGAAAGAAGGCTTTAAAGAACCTAAAGTTTCTGCAGTCGTACCTGCTCTGATATTTTCATCTCTATCTAATAGTAGGAAACCATTTTCGTCTTTAACGTTAATTCTACTTTTGTTGAAGTAGCCCGCATTTTCTGCAGCTAATGCTCTAGCTTGTGATATTGCAGCAAATGTATCTACATCTTTTCTAGAGTAGCCAAACTTAGAAGCAATTAAATCCGCTGATACGCCCTGTGGAATGGTGTATCCTGGAATTGCTACCGCAGGATCCATCATCATCGCACCACCATCTGCGCCCATACTTACTCTAGACATACTCTCTACACCACCTGCTAACATTAAATCTGTAAAACCAGATTTTACATATGCAGAAGCTTGATTGATCGCTTCTAAACCAGATCCACAAAAACGATTTAGAGAAACACCACACAGGTGATCACCATAACCAGATACTTGAGCCGCTGTCTTAGCGATATTTGCTCCTTGATCTTTTACTTGAGTTACACAACCACAAATAAAGTCTTCTACTAGCTTAGGATCGAAATCATTTCTTTCCCTAAGCTCGTCCAATAAGGTTACTAATAATTGGGTTGGTGTTACCCCCATTAATGCACCTCTCTTATTGCCCTTACCTCTTACTGTTCGGACAATATCATAGATATAAGCTTCCATATTTAATTGATTTACTAAATTTAATATTAAAAATTTTTATTATTTTTTTTCTTATTGAAAAGCAAGACTGTCTTATTATCGAGTTTTAAGTAGATAGTTGTCAAAGTCATATTACCTCATACTTCATACCTCATACTTACTACTTACTTACTTTCTATCTGCTTTCGATCAAAAAGCTTACCGTATTTATACAGACCTTTCTCCGTCATTTTAGGTAAAGCTAAATCCCATACAGATTGCTGTAACTCTTCTATCGTATCAGTGGATATACCTCTTATTTCCTTTTGCATCAACCAAAAATACATTAGAATCCATTGGCTTTGTGCAATACGATCATATTCTCCTTTGGTCTTTTCGGGATACATATTGCCAGTAGCTACCGATAGATCTAAAACGGCCCGTATATAGTCTATTTTTTTTTCAATATGCTCTCGTTGTATTTGAGCAAATTCAGGATGATTTCTAATGATATGAATGGCATCTAAATTTAGAAAAAGGTATTTTTTCTCTAAAAGATAGATAGGAACCATTTGATCATAGATTTTCTCTATGGAAGGAATTTCTTGAACACCCATTAATATAGAAGTACGTTCTGCTTCCATTCGCTTAAAGGCATCCTCAATAATAAGTTGTTTATTTTTATAATGATAGGCTAAGTTTCCTGGGCTGATACCTATTTCTTTGGCAATAGTCCTAAGTGTTACGTTATTAACGCCAAGGCTATTAAACAATTGTACTGCGGTATGGAAAATTAGTTCTTTAGTATCCGTCATTGATTTCTAGAATAGGCAATAAAATTAGAACAATAATTCTAATTCAACAATGAATTTTTAATATTTGTTTCTAAATTCATTAAAAATCTAAGTATTGAACTATAAATTATTGCTGATTATTTGTAACTACTCAGGTGTCAGGGGCGAGGTGTCAGGAGCGAGGTGTCAGGAGTCAGGAAGCACAGTGCTGCCGCCAAGTCTACATTTGCTTTTATTGCAAAGTACTTATTTTTGGTTTATAAAAACGAACACTTCTAGTTAGCACGTCGCTACCTGACCCCCGACTCCTCGCTCCTGACACCTGAGTAGTTACGATTATTTTGCTATTGTACACTTTCTAGAATAGAAAGTATAGAAGCGGAAAAGTGATCAATTATGCTTGAAACTCAATGAGATTTCGTCGTATGTAAACGAAAACGGTCTCTTTTCTTTTCGCTCGCTTCTTTGTTCCAGAAAGCGTATAAAAGGCAAAAAACGCTGTTGAAATGGCCAAGTTGTTTTTTTACCATTAATAAAGAGAAAATAGAGCAATAGAAAATATTGTTAAAATGATACTATATATAAAAATTATATTAGATATATCTTGTTTAAAATTAAAAAGATACCTAGATTGCCTCTTTTGTAATCGATTATCCAAAATAGAAGAAACACTATGATCAAAGCAATTATTGTTGAAGATGAGGCTAGCGGACGCAGTAACTTAAGAAACTTACTAAAATCTTATTGTCCAAACATCGAAATAATTGCGGAAACGGGTAGTGTAAAAGAGACAATTGAGTTATTCAAAGACGATAGTATCCAACCTGATGTTGCTTTCCTTGATATACAGCTAAAAGACGGTTTAGTATTCCAATTTCTTAACCAGTTGGAGCGTATACCTTTCGAAATCATTTTTATTACTGCTTATGACAAATATGCTATAGAAGCATGTAGTTATAGTTCTATTGGTTATATTTTAAAACCTACTGACCCGGATCAATTAATAGAAGCTGTTCATAAGATTCCTGGTATGTATGGGGAAGAAATTGACAAGCGATATGATCTCTTTACTAAAAAATATAACCACCCGAACGCTTATGAAAAGTTAAGTGTTGCTGCGGTGGACGGTATATATTTTGTACATATACGGGATGTGCAACGCCTAGAGGCAGAGGATAACTATACGCATATTCATATGACAGATGGTTCTCGTTTGACGGCTTCTAAAACTATTAAATGGTATGAAGAATTATTGCAACCAATGAATTTCTATAGAGTGCATAAAAGCCATGTAATTAACCTTAATTATATGACTAAATATGTTAAAGGGGAAGGCGGTTATCTAGTGATGGAAGATGGGAAGCAAATTGAAATTTCTCGTAGAAGAAGACCTGCTTTTATGGAACAAATGCGTCGACTACAGCAAGGAATTTAGCAGAATAGAGATGCGAGAGTAGAGAATAGAGACAGGCTACGTTTTAAAAATGACGAAACTTCGTTGTTTCTCTAAAAGAAGTTCGTTTCTAGTCTCTTTTCTAAAAATAATCAGTAGTTAAACCATCCTGCATACTATTAAATTAGAATAAGTAAACAATTAAAATTAAAATGTAAATTGGCTACCCGTCTAACATTGCTCATTGAGTTTAGTTTGTAGTATGGGCAATCCCTTGTGGTTGCCCCTGCTAAGTAGGGCAACCACAAGGGATTGCCCA
>JALZWC010001060.1 GCA_023300255.1 Saprospiraceae bacterium
CGCTCTTCCCCTAATAAGTTATTAACCACCATATCTGCTACCGTAGGGAGATCATCGAAACCAATAGTTATAATATTATTAGCTTTCAATAGGATAGAGATTTTTTTATTGTCTTCCTCTTCCAGAACAAATTCCCATTTAGAAGCATCGTACTCTTGCTTAAGCATCGAGCTATTGAATAGTTCGAATGTGAAATCCCAGTCTGTTCTGATTGGCTTACAATAATTAAATTCCCAGTGTGATAATACTGGAGCTTGTTTGAATATTTGTCGACTCAAAAATAATCGCTTTTTATCTCCATTTGGAGAAATAGTAAAAGAGTGCGGTTTCGTTTTTCCAACCCCTATTTCCCACGCAAACACACCAAATTCCAATACTTGGTTATTCAGTAATTCAACGACCGTCTTTGTATCTGTTACTTCTCTAAACTGATATTCATTATCAATAAACCAATCCCAAAATTGCTTTACTTTTAATTCCATGATGTTTATTTGCCTTTTGTACTAAAAAATATTGAACCGATCTCTTGTTTTAGCAACTTAACCTTCAAATATAAAAGATACTATTCAATTATACTACCCTCTACTATTGGGAAGTTTTAAAATTCCTAAGACTTTTGTACCATGAATTTTGCATTAAAGAATATAACTAAGTATTGTGAACGACATACAACGCCTCATTCTGAGTTACTCAACCAACTAGAACGAGAGACTAATCTTAAAACATTGGCCCCTCAAATGATGAGCGGACATCTACAGGGACAGCTATTAAGTCTATTGAGCGATTTACTTCAACCGACTGTTGCCGTAGAAATTGGGACCTTTACAGGGTATGCAGCGCTGTGCATTGCACACGGGCTAGCTCCAAATGGTAAATTATACACCATGGAGGTCAATGAGGAGTTAGAATATTTGATCCGAAAATATTTTGATAAAGCTCAAATGCAGGACAAAATTGAGCTATCTATTGGAGATGCAGCAACAATTATCCCAAGCTTACCAAGTCCTTTTGATTTAGTCTTTATTGATGCAGGTAAGCGTTTTTATGCAGAGCATTTCGACTTAGTGATTGACAAAGTTCGCCCAGGAGGAATGATCTTGGTAGACAATGTCTTATGGAGTGGAAAAGTTACGCTGGCTAAGCATGATAAGGATACACAGATTATTCATGCTTTTAATGAGAAGGTATTGAAAGATGAGCGGGTAGAAAATGTGTTGCTACCGATTCGGGATGGGATTAATATTATTCGGAAATTGTAGGTAAGTGGGTCGTGTTTACCCCTCTAATTTATTAAACATCACCCTACCTCGTATAAACAGGAATGTAGTTCCAATTTTGCGGAGTTTTTCTTTTTTCTTGTGACTAACTATGTGGCCTATGTACCTATGTGGTTAATAAAAAATCTAATTAGACATCTAATCTCGTTCGACTAACTATCCGACAGAATAAATCCGCTCCCATGTACATTCATAATCTGAATGCGGTCATCTTTAGACAGGTATTTTCGCAATTTTGAAATAAAAACATCCATACTTCTTCTATTAAAATAATCACTCTTGCCCCAAATCGCTTGAAGCACATATTTCCTAGATAGCAGATTACCTTTATTGATACATAATAATTTTAATACTTGTGATTCTCTTTCTGTTAAATACTTATCTTCTCCTTGGTAACTTAGTTTTTGATTACTACTATCAAATTCATAATTTCCAATCGTAAAAAGAGTTGTCTCTTCTATATTAGTACTGGTTGATCTTTTTAAAATAGCATGGATTCTAGCAACTAATTCTTCTTCTTCCACTGGCTTAATGATGTAATCATCTGCACCTAAACTGAAGCCTTTTAGTACATCTACTTTCAAAGATTTGGCTGTCAAAAATAATAAAGGAATCGAATGGCCCAATATTTTAGCTTCTTTAGCCATAGTAAATCCATCCATCTCCGGCATCATGACATCTAGAATACATAAATCAAAAGTAGATTGTGCTAATGCCTGTAGCCCTTCCAGTCCGTTTTTAGTCCAAGTGACAGAAAAGTCTTTCATTTCTAGGTATTCTTTGAGGATATAGCCTAAGGTGCTGTCATCTTCTACTAATAATATTTTCTTTGTCATTCTGTTTAGTTTTCATTAAAGGTAGCTTAGACCTCTGGTCTGAGTAGCTTCGCACTACAAGCACTACTCAGACCAGAGGTCTAAGCTACGGGGAATTCCATGATAAAGGTAGTGCCTTCTGCCTCTTTACTCTGTACCCGAATAGCACCACCATGTGCTTCCACTATATATTTGACATAGCTCAACCCTAAACCGAAACCTTTAATATTATGTAAATTTCCTGTGGTTACTCGGTAAAATTTATCAAATAAATGCCGGTGGTGTTCTGGCGCAATACCTACTCCTTTATCACTAACCTTTACAGACAATTTCTGTGACGTGCTGCTTGTGGTAATCGAAATATTAGGCTGCCCATTACTATACTTAATCGCATTATCCAATAGATTCTGAATCACATTTTTAAAATGGACTTTATCCAATAACAATTGCCCTTTTACCGCTTGAAAATTTTTCACTAAATGCCCTTGGGCCGTATCTATTTTTAAAGACACTTCTTGTACTGCCTCATTCAAAATACTATGTAAATCGCAATCTTCTTTTTGTAAGGTGTATTTGCCATTTTCCAAAGAAGCTAATTCCAAAACCTTATCAATATGCCCTTTTAATTTTTGATTTTCTTTTTCTAATAGGTCCAAATATTCTCCTAGCTTCTCTGTTTTATTTTGCTTTAGGCGTTCTTTAAATACTTTAGTTAGCAGAGAGATAGAGAACACAGGGGTTTTCAATTCGTGAGTGAGGTTATTAATAAAATCATTCTTAATCGTCAGTAATTTTTTTTGCCGATTCATATTATAAATCAAGAAGCTAAAACCAGCAACGATAATGACCAAAAAGAAGAGCGAAGGGACTAGCAAATAAGCCAATTGACCAAACAGATAACCATATAAGTTAGGTTGGTTAAAATGTAACAAGACATTACAGCTACAGAATATTTCTACTAATGAACCAAATCGAACGGTATGTCGATGCAAAGGAAAAGTAGCAGGATCATATTGACCACTAGTCAGTAATAACTGATTTTGGGAATCTGTCAACACAAAAGAGAAATCTGCCATGATTCCTCGTTTTGCCAATTGCTCCTTTATTAAGGTGTCTATTGCTCGTAAGGTCTGTTCAGGCAGAGAATCGGCGGTCAACATCCCTTTTGTTTCCATATCTATATGTAACTGGGCGATTCGTTGACTCAAGTCTGTATCTGTATACAAATGGCTTTTAATACTATAAAGTACGGCATCAATTTCTTTATGATACTTCTCTTTTTCCATACTCAAACCTATGTTCAACAAGCCGACTTGAATAGTGATTAAGCCGAGTAAAGAGACAACGATAAAAGTTATAATGGTTCGATTCATTAGAGGACACTGTTTTTATATGGTATGTCAAGAACAACTAAGGGATGTGTATGAAATAACTTCGTAATTTATACTGCTTCTTTTGCTCTTATTTTTCACTTTAATTCAGTCAAAGTATCAACAATTATCCTTCATTAAAGCAAAAACTAAGAACAAAATAAGCTACCCTAAA
>JALZWC010001061.1 GCA_023300255.1 Saprospiraceae bacterium
AAGGAACCGTAGCCCAGCTATGCTTAATTTTTTAGCATTCCTTAGAAGAAAAAATGTCTAGCTTAAAACGACCAATTTATTCTTACACTTTGCCTTAGAATTGACGAAATTTCATTCTTTAAACGAAATACGTCTCTACTCTCTACTCTAATTAAATAATAAGAGTCGATGCATGCGTCGTCTCTACGACTACACCAACACATGCCAAACATTCTTAAAGTTTGGATTTTTTTAATTTCTCTCTTCTTAGTAACTTGTACTGTTTTTGAAGAAGAAACAGCTATAGAAGAAGAAATTCCTTTAGCGGAAGCCCATAATCAAAAGCTATACCTATCTGAACTAGATGGAATGATTCCTGCGGATGCAAGTACGGCAGATAGTATTTCCTTTATTACATTATATGTCGAACGTTGGATTCGGAAAAGTTTATTGATGCATGAGGCGGAGAAAAATATCCCAAAAGATTTAAATATAGATAAGCTAGTGAGGGATTATCGTTCTTCTTTGATTCGATATAACTATGAACAGCAATTAGTGAGGCAGCAAATGGATTCTGTCATAACCAAGCAAGAGTTAAACGAATTTTACGAGAAGAATAGAGAGCAATATCAGCTAGAAACCCCCATTATTAGATGTAGTTTTATCAAAATCTCACAGTCTGCTCCGGATTTAAAAATATTGAAAAACTTGTGGCAAAGCGATTCAATAGCTGATAGAGATACTTTATTGGCTTACTGTAATATACATGCAGAGGAATTTTTGCTGACGGACAGTATTTGGTATAAAGTAGAAGATATTGCTACACGTCTCCCAAAAGGGGCGGTTAACAACGAAAATATTAGCAAGCGAAAAGAAATATCTTTGGATGATGATGATTACTTATACTTATTCAAAGCCTTTGAAATCATTAATCGAAAAGAAATCGCTCCATTAGCCTTTATCGAAGATCAGGCTTCTAAAGTGATTCTACATAGACGAAAAATTAAATTATTAGAAGAGCATAATGAAGAGTTGTACAATTTGGAAATGGAACAAACAACGATTAAAGTATTTCCATTTTCTTTAGAGTCAGCTAAGTAGTAGTTTATTAAGGCTTATAGAAAAATAAAAATTACTCTCCTCCAGAACTCCCCCCGACCCCTTCCCTTTTTAAGGGAGGGTTGGGGAGGGTTCCCAACGAGTGCTAAGGAGTAAAAAATAAATAAAAAATGAAAAAACTAATTCTCTCTTTTGCTTTGTTTGTAGTGGCATTTTGTAGTGTACAAGCACAAAGAGTATTGATTGATAAAGTGATTGCAAAAGTTGGCGGTGAGTTAGTCTTACTTTCAGAAGTAGAAGAACAATTTTCTTATGCTTCTGAACAAAGTGGAGGAATTGAACCAGAAGTTAGATGCCAAATATTGGAGCAAATCATGGTGCAAAAGCTATTAGTGAACCAAGCGAAGCTAGATAGTGTAGAAGTTGCCGATGAAGAGGTGGAGACACAGCTAGATGCTCGTTTTGAAAGAATCTTGCAAATGATGGGTGGAGATACAAAACAGTTTGAAGATTTCTATGGTCAGACAATTCCTGAAGCAAGAGAAGGAATGAGGTCAGAGCTAAGAAATCAGTTATTGACAGATCGAATGCGCTCTCAAGTAATGGGAAGTATCGTGGTAACACCTTCAGAAGTAAAAGAATTTTTCGCCCGTATTCCAGTTGATAGTTTACCTTATTTTAATTCGGAAGTAGAAGTGAGAGAAATTGTAATGAAACCAGAGGTGAATTCAGAAGAAGATGCAAGAGCGAAGAATCAATTAGAAGACATTAAGCAAAGAATTGAAGCAGGAGAAGATTTTGCGGAGTTAGCCGCTACTTATTCTGATGATCCTGGGTCTGGCCGAAATGGTGGGGATTTAGGAATGACTAAAAGAGGAAGCTTTGTTCCTGAATTTGAAGCTGCAGCATATAACCTAGAAAATGGGGAAATCGCAGAAATAATTAAATCAGAATTTGGCTTCCACCTTATCCAATTGATAGAACGGAGAGGAAATTCTATCCACGCTCGCCATATTCTAATCAAACCAGAAATTACTTATGCTGATATGGATAGAACAAAAGCAAAATTAGATAGTGTAGCGTCTGCAATTAATGCAGATTCTTTGCCTTTTCCTTTTGCTGTAAAGCTGTATTCTAATGATAAAGTACAGAGTTTCAATAATGCAGGTTTATTGACTAATCCTAAAACTGGTAATACTTTCTTCGAGATTGGAGACTTAGAGACAGATATATTCTTTACGATTGATACAATGGACGTAGGACGTGTGTCAGAAGCAGCACAATTTACGGATCAGCGAGGGGAAGATATGTTCAGAGCTGTTTTATTACAATCTAGAACCGATCCTCACAAAGCTAGTTTGGATCAAGATTATTCTAAAATTCAAATGGCTGCTATTAATGAAAAGAAAGGATTATTTTTATCTGGTTGGGTAGATGATAAAATTAATGCTACATTTGTTAATGTAGTTTCTAATTATGCGACTTGTCCTAATTTAGAAAAATGGAAGAAAGAAATAGTGGTTAGCGAATAAAATACCTATTTAATTCCTTACATAAAAAAAGCCTAGAAGAATCGTTCTTCTAGGCTTTTTTTATGTTCAATTTCGTGACGAATTCATCCGATCATTTAGATATGGTCGGATGAAACGTATAACGGACTACAATCCCGCTTTAGCAGAAATTTCTAACATACGGTCAATACTAGCAACTCCTTCTTTAATGACCCATTCTGGTAGCGTAATTTCTGGTAGTTCATGCTTCATGCATACATATAATTTCTCTAACGTATTTCGCTTCATGTGAGGACAATCATTACAAGCACATTTATTATTAGGTGGTGCAGGAATGAATGTTTTTCTTGGAGAAGCTTTGATCATTTGGTGTAGAATACCAGATTCTGTAGCTACGATAAACTCTTCCGCAGGATTCTCTTTAGTATATTTTAACAGCCCACTCGTAGAACCAATGTAATCTGCAGTCTCTAAAATATGAGGTTCACATTCTGGATGTGCAATGAATTTAGCATTCGGATGACGTAACCGTAATTTGGTGATTTTTTCATGAGAGAAAATCTCATGCACCATACAAGAGCCATTCCATAAAATCATATTTTCTCTGCCCGTCTGTTTCTTTAAGTATTTGCCTAAGTTAATATCTGGTGCAAAGATAATTGGCTGATCCTCTGGTATACTGTTGATCACATGCACTGCATTGGTAGAGGTGCAGCATATGTCTGTTAATGTTTTCAACTCTGCCGTACAGTTGATATAGCTTACTACGGTATGATCTGGATATTTTTCTTTAAATTTTCTAAATAAGTGTGGTGGACAAGAATCAGCTAAAGAGCAACCTGCCTTTAAATCTGGTAATAATACTTTCTTGCTTGGAGATAGCATTTTGGCAGTTTCTGCCATGAAATGAACTCCTGCAAACACAATTACATCTGCGTCTGTATTGGCTGCCATTTGAGATAATCCCAAACTATCACCCACATAATCAGCAATATCTTGAATTTCTGCTTCTTGATAATAGTGTGCTAGTATAATGGCATTTCTTTCTTTCTTTAACTTATTAATCTCTTCGTATAAGTCAAGCGTCGGATCGACTTCAAGATCTAGAAATCCAACTTTATTTAGGTCTCTTTCTGCAATAGCTATTGAACTCATGTTAGTAGGTTTATTGAAGTTGCTTAAACTATTAAACAATTTCATTAGTAAGTAGGTACTTTTTCTAAAAATCAGACTTTTTTAGGTAAGTATCAAGTTATTACTTAGTTTGAATTCTAAACTAAGTGCTTTTAAGACGATGCGATTTATCTAAAGTTACTAACAAATTAGTGTCAGATTATTATATAAATGTTAATAAGTAATACTTCTTTGGAAGAGATAAATCCTACTTATCAGACTTAATATTAAGTAGTTCAGAAAAAATGATTGTTTAATAAGCTTGGTAAGGCAAAGCCTTATGGATAGGAGGCACAAGGCAGAGCCTTTGCGCCAGCGTTCTATATTTTTTGCTGGCGCAAAGGCTGTGCCTTGTACTTTCTATCAAGGAAGGTTCTACTAAAGTTACTAACAAATTAGTGTCAGATTATTATATAAATGTTAATAAGTAATACTTCTTTGGAAGAGATAAATCCTATTTATCAGGCTTAATATTAAATAGTTCAGAAAAATGATTGTTTAATAAGCTTGGTAAGGCAAAGCCTTATGGATAGGAGGCACAAGGCAGAGCCTTTGCGCCAGCGTTCTATATTTTTTGCTGGCGTAAAGGCTTTGCCTTGTGCCTCCTATCATGGAAGGTTTTACCTTCTGTTACAATTAATCCTTAGCAATGAGACAAAACTAAAAAGAGGAGCAAAGAACTATTGTTCTCGCCCCTCTATGTTTAAGTGATACTTAAACGGTCTTGGATCTTTATTAATACTACTATTTAATTTTAATTAATGCGTTTTAATAATGACTTACGATTGTTATTCGTGATTAATTTAAAACAAAATACTGCTTTTGTTGATATTATCAGAATCATTGCACTTTTTTAATAGAAAAATGGTTATTAACGACAAATAGATTTTTTATTAAATTGTCTTAAAGGCATACTTGTTGACACACTATAGATAAATACCCGAGCTTCGCTCAAGTCAATTAATAACTGTCTAATTTTGCGTCGCTCAAATCATAAAATTGTTTAATACAATTACATTCGATGAAATTTAAAAAAGGAATTCTGGTCTTAAGTAGTATTTTTTTTGTTGGGTGGTTAATGGGACAAACTGTACTCATAGGAAAGATTGTAGACGATAAAAACCAAGCCTTAGTTGGTGCAAATGTTACTGTTCCTACACTGAATATCGGAACGCTAAGTATAGAAGATGGGACTTTTGAATTAGCTTTACCTCAAGGCCTTACACACAAGGTGGTGGTTAGTTACTTAGGAAAGCGAAGTATGGAAAAAGTTATTGATGCTAAGGATGCATCTAGTTCGATAATATTTAAACTACAGCCAGATCCTCTAGAACTAAGTGAAATAATTGTTACAGGGGCTTTTCAAGAAACGGTTAAGCTCAATTCTTCTATTGCCAGTAGTTCTTTGTCTCAAAAAAAAATACAGCAACAAGCAGCAAGAGGTACAGCAGATTTATTAAATGCAGTTCCAGGAATATTTGTTGATGCTGCTGCGGGAGAAATTTTTTCTAGAGTATATTCTAGAGGTATTTCTGCTTTGGCGGAAGATGACATTGGATGGTATTATATATCCTTACAAGAAGATGGCTTACCCGTAACCAATTATCAAACGACCTATTATGGACCTGATTTATTTCATCGAGCAGATCTTACTACTCGAAGATTAGAGGTGGTACGTGGAGGTGCTGCGGCTATTACGAGTACAAATTCTCCTGGTGGCATTGTTAATTTTATTTCTGAAACAGGAGGGGAGACTTTTAGTGGAAAGATGTTAGTAACTACTGGTTTACAAGGAGATAATAATGGGCTGTTTCGATATGATCTTAATTTGAATAGTCCATTACAAAATAATTGGGCCCTTAATGTAGGTGGCTTTTATAGATATGATGAAGGGCCACGTAATACAGAAATTAACTGGGCGAATGGTGGGCAACTAAAAGCGAATATTTCTAAACGAACAGAGAATGGTTCTTTGACTTTTTATGCAAAGTACTTGAATGATAAGGTGAATCGATATGGCGGTTTAGCGGCAAGAAATTGGCAAAATCCAGAAGCTGCCTTTGGTCAAGATTTTAATACAACAGCTTTATTACTACCTAAAGTAAGTACCAATATATCAGACGGACGGTCAGGAGAGAGTAATCCAAATGCAACCTATTCTTATGATTCTAATAAAGGAGTTTCTACTAAAGATGTTGCTTTGGGTCTGAAATTTTCTCAAGGTATAGGAGACTGGATTTTAAAATCTAATCTAAAAGGTAGTATCAAAAGTGCAGACTGGCAATCTACTATTGCCAATCAACCTTTGGGACTGGAAGGTTTTTTCCCTTATTTATTGAGTGGAGTAGATCCGACGTTCCAAAACATTCCTTTAGGACAAATTGTATTTCGTGATGCACGAGAAGGTAATGTGGTGGCAAGTGTTAATAACTTTGGGATATTAGGCCCTTTTCAAGGTGCTCCTGCTTCGTTTGAATATATTGAAGGTAGTTTACCTAATGATGCTGTAATGGGTATTGCTCCTTGGAAAAAACTGGATGAAGCAACAGAAATAATGGAAGAACTAACGATTAGCCGACAAACAGAAAAGCACCATTTGACATTGGGTGGTTTTTTCGGATACTCTGATGTGGAAACCTTCACTTCTGCAAGTTATGCATATGCAACCTATGAAAATACTCCCCGAATGCTCGCTGTTAGCTTAGAAAATCCTGGAGAAGCTATCGTTCAATTATCTGATCCATCAGGTATCTCGAACTATGGAGGTTTATTATATAACAGAGGAGATGCTACAATACAACAAGCAGCTATTTTTGTAAATGACCAATTTCGACCTACTGATCTATTAACGGTTGATGGGGGGCTAAGGTATGAAAGGATTCAACATAAAGGAGAAAAAGATCGTTCCTCTCCTTCTTTCAATCCCGGTGGAATAGATGGAGATGAAACTACGGGTTATAATAATTCTGTCCTTTTAGCTACGACACAAGACCCTTTTGATTTTAAATATGATTATCTATCTTGGTCGCTTGGATTTAATTATAAACTAAGTCCAGACATTGCCTTTTTTACTCGTTTTTCCAATGGACATAAAGCGCCAGAAATGAATTATTATTTTAATAATTTTGATGGAGTACCTGTCAATGAAAAAGGCACTGTACAAGATATTTTACAAGGAGAATTAGGCTACAAACTAATCAAACCAGTATATAGTCTTTTTGCTACTGCATTTTGGAGTCAATTAGATAATGTTGCTTTTTCAGAGTTTGTATTTGATCAAGGAGGTGGAGGAATTTTTTTTACGCCAACACAGTTTAATAAAACAACGACTATTGGTCTAGAAATAGAAAGCGTTGTCTCTTTAAGTGATCGTTGGAACGTGAATATCAATGCTACTTTCCAAAATGCAGAAGCTACCAGGTTTAATTTATATGATGCCAATGGTACAGTAGATGAATCAGATGACGTATTAATAGATTATTCAGGCAACGAGCTAAGCCATAATCCAAATCTAATTCTTGAAATTCAGCCGAACTATAGCGGGGAAAAATTAAGTATTTTTGCCACTTGGCGATACATGAGTGCCCGACAAGCTAATATTTCTAATGGCTTTGAATTACCTAGCTTCTCAACTATTAACGCTGGGATTAGTTATCAGTTAAGTAATCAGGTGAATGCATCTCTTATTGCCAATAATATTTTTAATTCCGCTGGATTAATGAATTTCTTTGGTCCAAATGAATTTGGTAGTAGTGCGAATGTCGCAACACCAACATTTGTAGAACAAAACCCTGATGCTACTTTTGTCGTATTGCCTATAAACCCTCGTTCTATTTATTTGAAAATAGGGTATAATTTTTAAAACTAAGTAGTCGGACATAAATAAGCCATTTTAATGTTAGGTTATTTTTGGCCGACTACTTACATTCTCTGGGTTTGTTAGAGAATCAAGAAGTTGTGTAAGAATACATTCTTACACAACTTCCATAATAAGACATAGCTTATGAATCGTTTAGATCAGTTATTTGCAACGAAGAAAAAAAATATTCTCAATATATTCTTTACGGCAGGACACCCCAAACTAGAGGATACCAAAGACATTATACTATCTCTTGAAAAAGCGGGAGTAGATTTAATAGAAATCGGAATCCCGTATTCTGATCCATTAGCAGATGGACCGACGATTCAAGGCAGTAGCATGAAAGCCTTGAAGAATGGAATGACTGTGGAACTATTATTTGATCAGGTAAAAGCTGCAAGAGCACATACAGAGATTCCGCTAATTCTAATGGGAAATTTCAACCAAGTGATGCAGTTTGGGGAGGAGCGATTTTTTAGAAAGTGTAAGGAAGTTGGAGTGGATGGGTTGATCTTACC
>JALZWC010001062.1 GCA_023300255.1 Saprospiraceae bacterium
TAGTACATCTAGATGAGATAAAATTCCGTTTAATGATTGTACGCTATTGGAGGATTGTCTTTATTCATTCCCAAAAGCGGACCAAAAACACTCTTCCCCTTGTGGATTTACTTTTGACACACTCCTAAAGAGTATTATCCAGATCATTTCCTAGTTTATTCTTAACCTCTTTTTTCTTTTTAGCTTTGAATTTTTTAGGTAATTGATTATTAGCATCTGGAATAACAACTATTGGCTTGTATTCTTCCGCTTCTTCAATCGTCATATATCCATAGGAAATAATAATGACGATATCCCCTACCTGTACTCTACGTGCAGCAGCACCATTCAAACAAATGACGCCAGATCCTCGCTCTCCTTTAATAACATAGGTTTCTAGACGCTCTCCATTATTATTATTGACAATCTGAACCCGCTCTCCTTCGTAGAATTTAGCGGCATCCATTAAATCTTCGTCAATAGTGATACTCCCAACATAGTTTAAATCTGCTTGAGTAACTACTGCTCTGTGAATTTTTGACTTAAATCTTTGTATAAACATATTAGTGCTGAAGAATTTATTTGAAAATTTTGTTTAAAATGAAGGAATTATTTACAAGTTATTCATTTGTCCTTTAACTCATTTATTT
Organism: Saprospiraceae bacterium; assembly: GCA_023300255.1. GTDB lineage: Bacteria > Bacteroidota > Bacteroidia > Chitinophagales > Saprospiraceae > JAFMDF01. The sequence continues at coordinate 630 of JALZWC010001062.1, forward strand.
TTTTTATTATACCTGCTCTGTTCTCTGATTTTAGCATCCATTTTGGAAGTCGACTCTGTAAACTACTGTTTCTCCATTCACCATTTATTTTAGTTCTCGCTCTTAGCTTATCATCTATGTAATCCTTTAAAAAGCATAAATGGTCTTGATTGTAGGCAAATAGAATCTCACCTTTAAATACTGTAGAATACCATAATTGTAATTTAAAATAACAGTCCACTGGTTGGCCTATTAAAATTCCATTTGACGTTTTGCTCTGAATCCAAAATTCATAACTACTTGAATCCCCTCGCCATAAAGTATTTTTCCCACAACAAACGCATACAAACTTAGTGTCTTTTCTATTAGTTGGATTTGATTTCACTAATGCCTTTTTGGAGCAATTAGGGCATTCTACATCTATGTTATTTATAAAGTCATCTATGTATTGAAAACCAACTTTCATTTCGTTTATTTTGATTTATGTTTCAACTTGGTGAATCATTTCTTTTGCATGCAGGACTAAATCTAATTTTTAGTCTTAGTAATATTTTCTTCAAACCATTTTTGACAATCCTCTAAACTAATTTTTCCTTCTGCCAATTCTAAAGTAAATTCAATTAGAATTTCATTAGTACTTTCACCTTTTTCAGGAATTGTCTTTTTTTTATCTACTGATATCTTCTCTAAATTCTCTACCAAATAGTAGCCATTCAGATTCAGGAATAATAAAGCGGCTCCTAATCCTGTCCTTTTATTTCCATCTTGGAAGATATGATTACTGATAATATTGTACATATATAATCCAGCCTTATCATGAATTTCGGGATATAATGGAGCATCGAACATTTCAGCTTGGACAGCATCAATTAAATAACCTAAAGGTGGTTCATTAAGAAAATTAAAAAGGGGGATAAAATTCCCCCCATGTCTTTTTATCGTTTTTCGATTAAGTAATATAATATTGTCTCTTGTTAAGTATTCCATTATTTTATGCTAATACTTTAAATACTTCATCATATTTATCGAAATTAGTATCTATTAGTCGTTCTATTTTTGTTTGTTCTTTTGTTACAATAACTTGATTCTCAATAAGTACTTCCTTAAAAACCTCTTTAAAAAGACCTCTATCTTCTTTTATAATTTCTCGAATTATTGATTTTAATACTTCCTTATCTATTTTTCTTACATCCATAATTTAACTTTTAAATATTTCCCTATTCTAAATTACAAATTTATTCTGGTATTAGTTCGTTCTCTTCAAAACGTCTCATTAAAATAGTATCTTTTTCGATAAATCCTAACTCAACCATCAATCACTATTACTCTGCTGCACCTCAATAATCAACTCATCCAACTGCTTTTTTAAAACACTATACTGTGCGTAAGCATCTTTTCCTGGTAATTGATCTGCTCCATTTAACATATATTTCAAATATCTAATTTGAGAAAGCAACATAGGTTGTCTGTATCGACCTTCTGCTGTTACCAACTGCTTTTCAAGATTTCGTAGGGCAACTAAATCTTTTTCTATATTTAAAGAGGATTCTTGTTTTTCCAACTTTTCTCTCTGTCGACTAAGGGCATCCGCTAATTTTTTTGCTCGACTTTGCAAATCTCTGATTTGTATGGCTAAAGATTCTTGCGCTTCTAAATCAGCTACGGTTACATTACTTTCCTTTAAGCGTGGATCTATTTGTACTTGTAAGGACTGTTTAAATATTTGATCTCCCACTTTCAATTCAACCGTATATTCGTTAGGCGCAACTAAAGTGCCATTTTTATAAGATTTGCTAGCATCTTTATCCCATACCCCTTCATGTCTCAAATCCCACTTAAACCGATGCAGTCCTTTTGTTATTTTTAGTAAAGGAGTAGCTCCTCTTGGGGCAAAACCTGTCGCCATGCTAGGTGCTACTACAGAATTATCAGAAGCTTCTTTATTTAAACTGGTAAACGTTCTAATTATTTTATTGGTATTATCCAAGATAGAAATTTGGACATTTTGAACCGCTTCTTTTAAATAATAATCAATACTAGCTCCATTAGAAGGATAGTATGGAATACTATTTTTGGAAGTACTAGGATTCCGCATTCGGAATACGGACTTAAGTGGAAATAAATGAATATTTGCTATTGCCACGTTATCCATTGGCGCTTGTAAACTAGATAAGTTATCCATTATCCAAAAGGAACGACCCATTGTCGAAATCACCATATCTTGTTGGTGTATCTTTATATCCGTAATTGGTGTAATTGGTAAATTACGCTGAAAAGATTGCCAATTTGCTCCGTCATCAAAAGATACATACATCCCAAATTCTGTCCCTGCATATAATAAGCCTTCCTTCTTTGGATCTTCTCGCACTACTCTTACTGGATAATCTGTAGGAATACCTGCGGTTATTAATTGCCAATCTTTTCCATAGTTATCCGTTTTATAAATGTATGGTTTCCAATCGCCCAGTTGGTATCTATGTACCGCGAAGAAGGCTTTTCCTTCTTTGTGTGTAGAAGGTTCTACACAATCTACTCTTCCTCCTGTAGGCATGTCTGGTGTGACATTCGTCCAATTTTCACCACCATTACGAGTAACATGTACAGGACCATCGTTCGCACCTACCCATATTACTCCTTCTTTTAGTTTAGACTCCTGAACGGAATAAATGGTACTATAAAATTCTTCTCCTGTAATATCTCTAGTAATGGGTGCTCCTGAAATCACTTGCTTATCAGGTTCAAAGGCCGTTAAATCTGGAGAAATAATTTCCCACGTGACACCATCATCTTTAGTTTTATGCAAATATTGGGAAGCATGATATACGACATCTGGATTATGTGGAGACACATGTATAGGCGCCACCCGCTGAAAGCGGAATTTTAGATCTTTAGGGTTGTGTCCATAGATATTACTAGCACCGATATAGTATCGTTTTTCCTGTCCTGTCTTTTTATTATACACGCTAAAACGACCTTTGCAATTTGCATATACTATATCTGGATTGCCTGGTTTAGGAACAGCAGGTCCTGTCTCACAACCACCTGTATTCACTATAATGCCAACACCTAAATCTGCTTGTAATTTATTCGGTGCCAAGCTAGGTACAGAAATCGTCGTATAATTATCTTGTTGTCCAGCATACAACCAATAGGGCGTTCGATCATCCACTTCCACTTGGTATAATTCTGCGGTCGCTTGATTATGCTGGGAAGACCAAGTCTTGCCGCCATTCATTGTTACATTAGCACCACCATCATTACCTTCAATAAAATTTAGGGAATCACTTGGATTAATCCAAATATCATGATCGTCTCCATGAGGCGTTTGGATACGAGTCCAGTTAGCACCACCGTCCATCGACTTCCAAAAGCGCGTCGCCATCACATATAAGACTTCCGCATTTTGTGGATCTGCTGCAATATTACAATAGTAAAAAGGTCTATCTAATAATTGTTTTTTAGTACTGACTAATTGAAAAGTCGCTCCCCGATCTTCTGATCTGTATACGCCACCTGCTCCTTCGGGCGCTTCAACTAAAGCAACAACTCGATCTGGATTAGCCGCAGAAACAGCCAAGTCTATTTTTCCAATTAATTCTGTAGGCAGGCCATTCATCAATGGGGTCCAAGACTCTCCACCATCTATGGATTTATAAATACCTCCCTCTTCTCTTTTACCGCCACTAATAATCGTCCAAGGTTTACGCTCTGCCTTCCATGCAGCAGCATAAATAGTGGTTGGGTCATCCGGAGAAAATTCCAAATCTGCAAAACCTATTTTATCAGAAAGAAACAAAACTTTCTTCCAAGTTTGACCACCGTCCAATGTCCGATAAACGCCTCTTTCTTCATTCGCTTGAAATGCTTGTCCAATAGCTGCTACATATACAATATCTGGATTCCCTGGATGAATTTCTACGGCACCTATCTGTCCAACATTTCGAAGTCCGATATGCTGCCAAGTTTTTCCTGCATCTATTGATTTTAAAATTCCTTTTCCCGCAATGACATTACTTCTAAGTCCATCAGAACCTGTACCCACATATATAATATCCGTATGGCTTTTCGATACACTAATTGCTCCAATGGAAGGTGTGTCAAAATAACCATCTGAAATATTTTTCCAAGAAATACCTGCATCTTCTGTCTTCCACACACCACCACCTGTTGCCCCCATATAATAAGTAAGTGGCTTATCTACTACTCCTGACACACTTGTCACCCGTCCACCTCTTGTTGGTCCAACACAACGATATTCATAGGCGCTTAAAATATTTTCTTCTAGCCATTCTGCGCTAGGCATCTGACCAATACTGTCTATTATGGTGAAAAGACAGATCGCTATTGTTAGTAAAAACTTACTCATGTTTTGTTTGTTTATTTACTTAGCTTCTATAGAGTGCTTGGAGATTGACTTTACTACTGGACATGGAATTAGAATAGAGAGTAGAGATGAGAGAATAGAGATGTATTTCATTTGCAAACAACGAAATTTAGTTGTTTTTTAAACGCAAAATGTAAGTCTCTACTCTCGCTTCTCTGTTCTTTAAAAACTCCTATTTCGAGAACAACTTATTACTCCCACTTTTAACAACATATCGTTTCGCCAATTGTTCCTTAGACGTACGTTCTTTAATTTGGTCAACATAATACCACTCTGCAATCGTCTCTTCTTGATTTAAAGTTAATAGTAAATATCCATGATCTCTAAGGTTTACATACTTTAAATGAGGATTGAAATTAGGATGAACAAATATCTTTTCTGCTTTTAATACTTGATCGGCAGTCGTACTTTCATCAAAATTAGCAGAGGTAACACTAGGCGTCCCAAACTCTACCGCTACTGTATTATCCGAATTTTCTTTATAAACTGCTATATCAGATGGCACTTCAAATGCCCAAGAACAATGAGTATCCCCTGTTGTAAAAATAGTATTAGTAATCTTTTCTGTTGCTAAAAACTGTGTAACTTGCGACTGCTCATAAGGATATCCATCCCAAGCATCCAAATTATAAGGGCTTGTTGGAGTACGCCAACTTAAATCCATTAAGGAAAAAATTACTTGATTGCCAATTACTTTCCACGTAGCAGTAGATTCCGATAATTGTCCTTTAAACCAAGTTAATTGATCTGCGCCCAACATACTTCTATCTGCTGCTTGAAAATTGGTTTGGCTAGCACTATCTACGGGCATAGTCCGACCAACAATTCTTTCATCTAACATAATCAAATCTACTACCTCTCCAAATTGAATCGTTCGATATATATTCTGATCTGTGCTTTCTCTGACAGGTATCCATTCAAAATAAGCTTGCTTCGCAGCCGCTCGCCTAGCTGCAAAAGAACCTTCTTCTAATTGGTGGTTTTCGGCACCAGATTGATACACATTATTTGCAAATTCATGGTCATCCCAAATGGTAATAAATGGATGTGCTTGATGTATTTTTTGAAAATCTGGGTCCATTCTATATTGCCCATATCGAGTCCGATAATCTGATAACTCAATTATTTCTTTAGCTGGCAAGTGAGTGCGACTTGGACCTAAGGTCGTATCGCCATAGCCGCCTGGTTCATATTCATAAATATAATCTCCTAAATGTATCACTGCATCAATATCCGTGCGCTCTGCAACTCGCGCCAAAGCATTATAATAGCCTGCCTCAAAGTTACTACAACTAATAATTGCTAATTTGACCGCCTCCTTTCCTTCTTTCGCAGTTGTTTTGGTACGCCCCACAATCGAAGAAGCTCCTAATGCTTTAAACTGATAATAGTAGATCGTATTGGGATTTAATCCTGCAACATCCACTTTCACCGTATAATCTGAATTTTGATTGGTTTGGACAAAACCGCTTTCAACTGGTGTTTCCATATTTTCATCCATGGCTATTGTCCATTGGACCCTAAAAGTCTCCTTCTTAGATGGAGTCGCTCTAGTCCAAATAATTACTCGATCATTCAAAGGGTCCCCAGATGCGACACCATGATCAAAAGAAACAGTAGCCATGTCAATTATAGTTTTTTCCTTAACAAGACTAGTATCTTGAGTAATCTTACAAGAAAAAATTGATAGACTTATTACGAAAAGGTAAAATATTTTTTGATTCACAACGGTTAGGTATTAGTAGGTGGAGTATGCATAGATATTAAATGTAAATATGAGAAAAATAATTCATCTAAAAGCATATCAAATCTCTTAATTTTGTTTTTGAAGATTGGCAGAGTCACTTTGTTTAAAAAGAACAAGGAGACATAGGGACAAGATATTGGATCTCAAAGATACAATGTGCCTTATGTATAAAAACTCCGTGCCTCTGTGACTCCATGTTCAATCATTTCTGCGGCTTTGCCGTACTACTCAAAAAAATATGAAAAATTTACTCTTCTTATTACTATTACCTATTTTATTTTCTGCTTGTGGAAATGATGGGGTAGGCTTTAATATGTCTTATAGACAAGATTTTGAGATTCCAGCAGGGCTCGGTACTTTTGACACCCATGTATTTGAATTTGTAAATATTCCGACAAATAAGAATGTCTTTTTCTCAGCTAATGATGTGACAGAATCTGATATCACAGATATTACACCAAGAGATGCTCGACTGAGTATTAACTTTGGAGAGGAAGACCTATTCTTTGTGAGGGAGGTGGTGGTAGAAATTTTCACACAAGATAACCAAAGAGGGAAAGAGATTTATTTCAGAGAGAACATTCCGATAAATACAGGTAATAGCATTCAACTAATTCCTAGTTTGCCTCAAGTAACAGAAATATTAACGGGTGATCAATTTTCTATTCGAGTGGAAATGTTGCTTCGAGATATATCTCCTACTTTTATTGATGTTCGATTAGAGATGGTTTTTTTAGCGAAAATCTAAAATCCTTGGATTTCTCGCTGGCGCAAAGGCTGTGCCTTGTGCCTACTATCCATAAGGCTTTGCCTTAATGTATATTATTAAAACAGAAGGTAGAACCTTCTTTGATAGTAGGCACAAGGCATAGCCTTTGCGTCAGCGAAGAAAACAGGTAGCTTAGACCTCTGGCCTGAGTAGATCTACTCAGACCAGAGGCCTAAGCTACAGAATATAGCCTTTGCGCCAGCGAAGAGAACAGTTAGGCAAAGAGTAAGAATAAATTAGCCATTTTAACCTGCCCAGCAAGCCCGTCCGCTTTGCGGTCTGTCTAAAGCCAGATAGATTCACTTGCTCTGC
>JALZWC010001063.1 GCA_023300255.1 Saprospiraceae bacterium
CACAAGGGATTGCCCATACTGCAAACTAAACTCAATGAACAATGTTAGGCGGGTAGCCATTATTAGCTCGTCAGCTAATAAAATGGTAATATTTAGTTTTTCATAAAGAGTAAGCACAACTCAGAGAGTCGTGTTACACTTAGCCATGAACCGTAACACCACTCTCTGAGTTGTGCCGCATTCTACCGCTTTTATAGCTGACGATCTAATGATTTTTTAAGTATTGGTTACCAACATCTTACGACTTCATACCTACTACTTTATACTTATTACTTTATTTATCCTACCATTTCAGTAGAAGCAAAGTGGAAATTACCTTCGATAGCTGCGTTTTCATCAGAATCAGCGCCATGAACTGCATTTTCACCAATACTTTTTGCATATAATGCACGGATTGTACCAGGTGCAGCATCTGCTGGGTTGGTCGCTCCGATTAAAGTACGAAAATCTGCTATTGCATTATCTTTTTCAAGAATGGCAGCTACTATAGGACCACTAGACATAAATTCTACTAATTCGCCATAAAATGGACGCTCGCTGTGAACAGCGTAGAATTCCCCTGCTTTTTGAGGTGTTAAGTGTGTTAATTTCATTGCGATAACCTTAAAGCCAGCCTCTTGGATTTGCTTTATGATAGCGCCTGCATTGCCAGCTGCTACTGCATCTGGTTTCACCATTGTGAATGTTCTATTCGTTGCCATTTTTATGCTTTAAATTGAGTGATGTTAGAAATCTAAATAATAATAGGTATTTATATTCCATTCCTTCTAGAAGGAAACCTATTATAATAATACTATATTTTTAAAAAAAAGATACTTTAATCTATTGAGAGCTGGTTTAAACTGCCATCTATTATTAACCACTAGCTTACGGTCTTGGCTTTGCATTGACATTATTACCTACCTTATTAGATAATAATTTTATCGCTTCTTTAAGCCCTAAACTATTGATTATCAGTTCGTACAAATTTTAGAAAAGCACTTAATATCAAACATTTACAAAATAATATAAAATAAACCCATTTTTTAAAAACCGTGCAAAGGTAAATAAAGTATACAATACAAGTCAATAGCTTACTAAAACTTTTGTAAGTGTGCTTAAAAATGGTGAATTTTACTTTTTTAGACACCTTTTAAACTGAATAACCCTTTTTTATAAGAGTCAAAGAATAACGTAGTGTATGAATATGCAGCATTTAGAAGAAGTTAAGTCATTATTATCTACTCCTAAAGATATTGTTATCACCTCCCACAGGAATCCAGATGGTGATGCGATGGGTTCTAGTTTGGGCTTACAGCTATATCTAGAACAATTAGGACATAGTACTAAAGTAGCATTTCCTTCTGAATATCCAGATTTTGTTGGATGGATGAAAGGAAGTGAGCGGATTTTGATTCATGACGCGGATACACAGGAAGTTAATACTGCTCTTGAAACAGCAGATATCATATTTATATTAGATTACAATGGGCTAGACAGAGTAGATAAGATGGGAGAAGTGATTGCCGCTCAAAAGAATACGACTAAGGTGATGATTGATCATCACTTATATCCAAGTAATTGTGCAGACTTTATGTTTTCAGATCCTACAGCAAGCTCTACTTGTGAAATGATCTATGAATTTATTGTTGGCTTAGGAGATATGAAGATGATCTCTATTGCTTTAGGTGAGTGCCTATATGCGGGAATTTTGACAGATACGGGTTCTTTTAAATATAGTACTTCTTCCAAATTATTTAAAGTAGTGGGGGATTTGAAAGCTTTAGGAGTAGATGATGTAAAGTTGCAAAACTTACTATTCAATAGTTTGCCAGAAAAAAGTCTTCGCTTGTTAGGGCATTGCCTCAATAATCGAATGGAGATTCTAGATGAATATAATACGGGAATGATTGTCTTGACTAAAAAAGACTACGAAGATTTTGATATTCAAAGAGGAGATACAGAAGGGATCGTCAATTATTTATTGATGATGAAAAAAGTCAAACTAGCAGCTTTTATTTCAGAGCAACCAACTATTGTTAAAATATCTCTTCGCTCTAAAGGTGATTTCTCTGTTCAAGAGATTGCACAAAAGCATTTTAGGGGAGGTGGTCATAAGAATGCATCGGGTGGAGCTTCCTTTAGAGGTTTAAAAGCAACGCTAAAGAAATTCAGAGAAATCTTACCAGAATATAAAGAACAGTTAACTGGTATTAAATCAGTAGTGGTTTCAGATGACACGGATAGTTAAACGTATTTTTTAACCACATAGGTACATAGGTCACATAGTAAAGTGTAGCTATGTGACCTATGTACCTATGTGTTTAAAAAAAATATATTATGTCCTTTATCGTCCAATCTCCTTATCTCAGTTAGTAATCTCCACTACCAAGTCCTTTCTCCAAGGCGGATTAGGCGGCATTTTCACTCGTCGTCCATCCATTTTTAAAATTCCAAACAGCACTGGTGTTTTATATAGCTTTTTAGGAAAAGGGGTAAAACCATCCGTTAGAACCAATATACAATCTGGTTTAGGTACCAAATTTAAGGCCGCTTCAATTCCAACAATCATATCCGTACCGCCACCACCAGGCAATTTTTGTAATTTAAAAAAGTCAGAAGGTATAGCAATTTGAATAGGCGTATAGGCTCTGGCATCGCAAGGGATGACCGTCACAGGAAATTGATAGGCTTTCAATACACCAAGTATTTCTCCAATAATTTGACTTAATTCATCGTCCTTTATAGAACCAGAAGTATCTACGACACAAGCAATTCTAGCAGATACATCTCCTCTTAAAGAAGGCATAATAATATTGGGATGACTCGATTGTCTCCGACCAGGTCGCTTATAACTATAATCTACTCGACTACCTATCCCTTTACTTACAGCAATGTTCATACGGTGTTTTAAGACCTGCTTCCAATTGACTTTAGATTTCATGCGGTCTTCTGCCCATCGCTCCCATCCACCTGGAACGTTTCCTTTTTCTCGTTCCTTCAGCTTCTGTGCTACTTCTTTTCGGATCATCTCTACTTCCAATTCTTCTTTATGCTGTTTGGTGTTGGCATTGGCGTTCATTTCTTCTACCGCTTCAGGAGCTTCTTGTTCCAATTCCCATTCTCTAGGCGTACCATGTACGCCACTTCCTTCATCTGGGTGATTATCTTCTGGTGCAGGCCCTTCTTCAGTAGAATCATTATCTGGGGTATCATTATCTTGCTCCTCGTCCTGTCCTTGATCTTGATTAGGCTCTTGATTTTTATTATCTGAATCACTTGGACTATCAGGATTGTCTGCATTATCCCCAGGGCCAGTCTGTTCATCTTCCTTCGATTCCTTTGACTGTTCTTGTTTTTCTTTCTTTTTCTTTTCCTGTTGCTCTTTTAATTTTTGGTAATAATATTCTGTTATTTGTCCTTCTGGTAGATCATACGTTTTTGGAAATACCAAAGGGAAAATATCTGGTGGCGCTAAGCCTTCCCATTTGCTATCATTTATTTCTAAATCTGCTGCAACATTCCACAATCCATGCGAGGCATTATGTGCCTTCGCTCGATCCCCATGCTCTCTGAGGATATGAGAAATCTCATGTATCCATACAAAACCTAGTTGAGATAAGGCACTTTTCGTATCTGTTGCGTCTACTATTTTTTGTACCGATTTCGGATTAAAATAAATATTCAAATGTTGGTCAATAGCGGCTAAAGGTACTTTGTCGGTCAATTGAATATTGCACTGAAATAGGGCAGGGGCAAACCAAGGCAACTGCTCTGCACAATAGGCTCTAGCAAAACGAATTAGATCGTCTATGTGGCTGTTGTCTGGGGTGTTATTATTTGTATCAGGCATAGTTAGTTTTTTTTGTTTGAGAAACAGTTTCAAAGCATTAATTCCGATCAGAAAGGTTTCTATCTTTTCTAAAGGAATTTTCTCAGAGTAAGTCATACTACTATACATGTGAACTAGAACAGAGAATAGAGAGTAGAGACAGATTTCGTTTACAAACAACGAAATTTGGTCATTTCCTGCCTGCGTGCCTTGGCTATGGTATATACATATCTTTTCGCAGCTAAAGAAAATACGGTGACGAAGCTACGCTCCTTGGGAGTTCTG
>JALZWC010001064.1 GCA_023300255.1 Saprospiraceae bacterium
ATCCCGATTCAGAAGATAATCCAGCTAATGTTATCTAGAACACAAATCTTTCTATATATTGCTACGATATTAAAATAAGTTAAGAAATTATTCTTTGGATTACAAAACGAAAAACAACTACATGTCTGATAAAAATCTACAAGAATACTGGAGAAAGAATGTTCGCTATCTACTCATCTTATTATTTTTCTGGTTTCTAGTCTCCTTCGTGTTCGGCATCTTCTTAGTCGAACCTTTAAATCAAATTAGAATTGGTGGTTTTAAATTAGGCTTTTGGTTCGCCCAACAAGGTTCTATTTATGTCTTCGTTATCCTCATTTTTGTCTACATGAATTGGATGAATAAATTGGATAAAGAATATGATGTGGATGAGTAATAAAGAGACCGCTTCGCTGTCAGATGTCAGATCGCTGCGCTGTCAGGGGTGAGACTTATGACGTTGACACTATAGATAACTAGACTTGATTCAGTATTAGGATATAAATAAAATAGATTCTTCTTCGCAATTGATGATTGCATCAGACAGTGCAGTGATTTGACAGTTCCAATTTTTTTTGGGACGATCTGACTTATGACAGGAACGGTCTGACTTCTAAATAAAAAACAATGAGTGTTAAAACTTGGACTTTTATAATTGTAGGTATTACGTTCGCTTTATATATTGCTATTGCCATTTGGGCAAGAGCAGGATCTACGAAAGAATTTTACGTGGCAGGCGGAGGGGTGCATCCCATATTGAATGGAATGGCGACGGCAGCTGATTGGATGTCTGCGGCCTCCTTTATTTCTATGGCAGGCTTGATTTCTTTTATGGGCTATGATGGGGCGGTGTATTTGATGGGTTGGACGGGAGGCTATGTTTTACTGGCACTCTTACTGGCACCCTATCTTCGGAAATTCGGAAAATTTACGGTGCCTGATTTTATCGGGGATCGCTACTATTCCAATGTCGCTAGAACGGTGGCCGTGATCTGTGCGCTGATTGTATCCTTTACTTATGTGGCTGGACAGATGCGGGGCGTGGGGGTCGTCTTCTCTCGTTTCTTGGAAGTGCCTATTACAACGGGAGTGGTTATTGGGATGTTTTTAGTTTTCTTTTATGCCGTATTGGGCGGGATGAAAGGAATTACTTATACGCAGGTAGCACAATATTGTGTATTGATTTTTGCCTATATGGTTCCAGCTATTTTTATTTCTATTGCGATGACCGGGAATGTCATTCCACAGGTTGGATTTGGTAGTACAGTTTCCGATGGATCAGGCGTCTACTTGTTAGATAAATTAGATGGATTGAATCGAGAATTAGGCTTTTCGGATTATACGAGTGGCACAAAATCTATGATTGATGTCTTTGCAATTACTTTTGCCTTAATGGCGGGAACAGCTGGATTGCCGCATGTAATCGTTCGATTCTTTACGGTACCAAGTGTAAAAGCAGCTAGAAAATCGGCGGGTTGGGCATTGATTTTTATTATGATTCTATACACGACTGCTCCAGCTATTGCTGCTTTTGCTAGAGCTAATTTAATTAGTACTGTTAGTAATAAAGAATATACGTTGATGCCAGAATGGTTTAAGAAATGGGAAGACACTGGGCTGATTGCTTTTGAAGATAAAAATGGAGATGGCTTGATTCAATATGTTGGAAATCAAGATCAAAATGAATTAACAATAGATCAAGATATCATGGTATTAGCTAATCCTGAGATTGCGCAATTACCTAATTGGGTTATTGCCTTAGTTGCTGCAGGTGGATTAGCAGCAGCTCTTTCTACTGCTGCTGGTTTACTCTTAGTTATTTCCACTTCTATTGCGCATGATTTAATTAAAATGCAAATCAAGCCAGATATATCAGAAAAAGGAGAATTGTTATGGGCAAGAATATCTGCTATTTTTGCGGTAATTATTGCAGGTTATTTTGGTATCAATCCACCAGGATTTGTCGCCGCCGTCGTGGCGCTGGCTTTTGGATTAGCCGCCGCCTCTTTTTTTCCCGCCATTGTCTTAGGTATTTTTGATAAGCGAATGAATCGGGAAGGAGCAATTGCAGGTATGGTGGTTGGTATTAGTTTAATGTTGTTCTATATGCTCAAATATAAACTAGGCATGTTTGGGGTAACTTCATCCGCTGATTGGTGGTTTGGTATTTCTCCTGAAGGATTTGGCACGGTTGCTATGGTGGTGAATTTAATTGTGGCTTTGGTGGTTTCTAGATTGACACCTGCTCCTCCTGCAAATGTGCAGGCTTTGGTGGAAAATATTCGAATTCCTCGTGGTAGTGGGGAGGCACAGATGCATTAAGGGGTTTGAACTTTCGGGGATCTATTGACCTATCATTTTTTTTATTGAAGGGCGAAAAATCATACATCATACATCATACATCATACATCATACATCATACATCATACATCCATTAAGGTAAACTAGGTGGATATATGATTTATGAGGTATGATTTAAAATTTATGATTTTTTGCAGTGCTTGATTTGGCAAATCATACATCATACATCATA
>JALZWC010001065.1 GCA_023300255.1 Saprospiraceae bacterium
ATGGGCAATCCCTTGTGGTTGCCCTACTTAGCAGGGGCAACCACAAGGGATTGCCCATACTGCAAACTAAACTCAAGGAACAATCTTAGGCGGGTAGCCGTATTTTATTAGTGTATTTTTTACCACAAATTCACGGATTGCAAGTCTTTACTTACCTAATCCGTGGTAAAAAAGTGTTCACTACTTTTTAGCTTTAGATAAACTTGTCAAAAAAATAGAATATTTTCTTGTTACTTACTGCAATTAGTCCACAATATGTCAATAATTTAGATATTATTTTAATTTCTAATAAAGAAGTTATTTAAAATAACAGATTTGAACATAAAAAAATTAAATAATGCTGCGACTAATTATTAGAGTGTTACTTTTAATCTCCATGCCCTTTATATTATTAATAAGAGGAGCTATTTACTTACACGAAGTGCATCATCTTGCACCTATCATATGTATTTTGGGCGGTTTGGGAATGGCTACTTTTCTATTGACTATTTATATGCTTTTCTTTTATGGAAGAGTGACAGGAGCTGTCGGGAATGTTAAAAGAAAATTATGGATGGCATTTTTTCTTGTTGGAATTTTTAGCATGCATGGCTTATTCTTTTTATCCACTAAAAACGTTAAACATAGTAAAATTCAAAAAAAATTCTTATCAATACATCCTATTTTGAGATTAAGCATTAGCACCATTATTCGTTTTGATCAAACACTTATCATTACAGATAGCAACCGAATGCCAGAGGATTATCGAAAGATGGGAATGAAATCTAAAAAGCATTCTTTACACTACAAACAAAAAAGCGGCTATATACATGCTATAGATATTCGGACAAACAATAGGAGCTTCCTAAGAAATTATTTAATAAGAGGGTACTTTTGGATAATGGGCTTTAATACCTTACAGCATGGAGGTACGGGTACACATCTACATGTCTCCTTATCTAGTTGGGATAGGCCTGATTCTATTTGATCTATCGAAAACAACTTCCTTTCTATTTGTCAATACATTTATCAAGGATAGAACGTTTAAATAATTTGGGATTAGAAATGATCTCATAAAATTCATCTAAATAATGCACCAAGACTTTCCGGTCGTTAACAGGTAAAGAATTAAAACTGTCAATAATATTATACAAAGTTTCTTTTTTTTCTAGAAACAAAGGAATATGTTGCTCAAATTGATCCTGAATACGACAAGATCCTAAAAAGTATCGAGTGGTAATATCCTCTATATTAATAGACTCTCGATGAACTGCATAATGTGCATTTACCACACCACTGTAATCAAAATCATAAGCAACAGGAAATGCTTTATCATGTGTTCTGGTATAAATGTATTTTACATTATGACTATTTGTCATTGCCCAATCTGTATTACCAATCATGTATTCAAACAAGCTTAGAAAAGCCCATTGTTTTGGGTCTACTGATTTAGAACTCATAATCTTTGACTTAATACATTTTCCATTAAGTCGAGTGGCCATTTCATCTTCATTCTCTATCAAAAAACCAGTAGTATTAATAGTTTTTTGGTCTTGGTTGCTATCAACTATTTTTAAAGAAACGAGTTGAGTTCTAAAACTATATTCTGTTAAAGCCGCATATAATTGATAGGTCAAATATTCCTTTAGCACCAATTTATTGTTATACTCCCCTTTCCTACATGCAATCACCAATTTCAAATCGTTAAAGATAGAATCTAAGCCTTTGTCATTTAACCATTCTTTATTAAACTTCAATTTTAGAGGGGGATAGTAGCATATTTCTTTTCTTATATTCCCTCTTGCTCTAAGCTTACCGTTATAGCTTTGGGAGATACTATCTATTGTTTTAAATTCTAAAGATACTGGTTGCCAGTCTTCTTTAAATTTCTTTTTTATTAGTTGCTTGGTATTTGTATTTATTACTAATTCTAGAATAGAGTCTCTTTGGAATTCTTTAAAAACACTAGAAATGGTATCAATTACGATAGCTTGGGCAGAAAGGATAGAACAAAAAAACAGAGAAAAACCAATTAATATAAACAACCTATAACTCTTTATCTTGCTTCGGGGATTCATCATAGTATTAAGTTTTTAAGAAAAAATAGCTACACATCGTAGTTCAATTTATTTAAACTTCCTCCCAAAGATAATTAATTTCATATATACTAGGTTTATTTCTGAGTTATAGATTACAGCTTTTTTTGTTAGTTTTCTTCAAAAAATTAGTACATAGTCTAGCTACGGACTTATTTTTGAAGAAAACAGTTTTACAAAAAAGGATTATTCTTGACAAGGTCCACAGGTATCTCCTATTGCTTGTCTAGGTATCCACTCAATTAATTTAATTTTGATTGTTCTCCCTTTTGATTCTGTAGTTTTTCCTGTACAAATAAATACATAATCATCTTGGTCTGGATCTGGGCAATTACAATTAGTACTTGCTAAGTTTGGTATACAGCTATTCCAATCATCTTTATCATAATCATCGTGCAAAACAGGATAATTTGAGTAGTGATTATCTTGATCTTTATCAATTACTATACAATTGGAGTTAGTTACTACAGGATCACACGCACTCAGAGGATTACTTCCTTGATTAGTTTCCACTAAATCAGTAATTCCATCTCCGTCGGTATCACTTGTCTTATCGTAAGCATCTGTATCTGATCCATCTGCTACCCCATCATTGTCATCATCAAAGTCATCAATATTTAATACTCCATCGTCGTCAAAATCACATGGGTCTTGTTTTGGATCAATTAGACAAGATTGATAATCAGAATTATCTACATTCCTCTTTGTAGAAACTATGAAGTTAGGTTGTTCAAACTCATTATCAGGGTGATTAAATATGGTATTCCAAAGGAGGGATGCTCTATCATTATTTGGTCCTTGATAGATTACAGTACCATCCATATTAAAGTCATTCAAGGTATATCCATTACTTATGAAGTTAGTTAATTTATCCTCATTTTTAACATCTAATAGTATTTCTAAAAACATGTAAAAGATATCGTTTCCTGGTCCTTGAAAAATAACACTTTCATCTCCATTTAAGTCTCCAGACCATGCTGCTTTAATTTGAGTATTAATATCCCCTACTTCTACCGTAGGATCATTTCCTCTTTTTGGCGTGTATTGATTAGTAAAATCAATTAAAGGTATCTCCGTTGCACTGAAAGTGTAAGGATACAAAGAAATTAAAGGTACATGATTTCTATGCTTTATCGCTACGTAATAATCTCCTGGAGGGAGATTATATACAGGCATAATTACTTCTCCGTTTTGATCCATTACATCCCCATCTTTTTGTAATAAGGCAGAAAATGTAGCTAGTATTAAATCTGAATTATCTACAGATCTTAACTCCACAAATACCCAATCAACTATAGCGTCATCCCCAGATACCGCCATAAGGGCATCACTGCAGGTTTCTCCACCTCCATTTATATGGGTAAATCCTCTAGTGTCAGAATAAGGTTCTTCTAATGGTATTAAATTCTTAACTCTTAAATCATCTCGCATTTTACCGTGGCCTCCGCCATCAATTTCGGCACCTTGTAAAATTAGTTTGACTTGCATAGCCAAACCACTACAATTGACCACTTTGCTATAACCATTATGATTACCACACTCATCTTCTACATACCAAGTTCTAACCGTCTGAACATTGGCACCATTTACCACTTCCCTTTCCTCATAAAATATGGTAACACTTGGATCACAATTATCTATAGCAATAATATCTTTTCCTATTTCTAATCCACCTATCTCCTTTGCACAAAATTCATCTGTATCTAATTGTATACTTCCTTCAATTACCATGTAGGACAGATCTTCAAAGGCATGATTTACATTTAGGTATGCCCATTCTTCCACTCTAATTTCAAAACTGCCTGGTTTTACATTTCTAATTCGGATAGCAGATGGATCAGCTCCTACAAAATCGGATCCTCCAACAACTACCACTGGATTATAATAATCATGAATCGTTCGTACTACTTTCCACTGCTCGTCTGCGCTCACTGCTCCGACTTCCCCCATAGGTAATCCACTTTGCTCTGTTAGGCTTCCAATATTATCTACTGCTAAGTAGCCAACTCGTTCAAGACGATGTAAAACTTCTGTGTCTAAAGATTCTTCCTCCTCCACTTTAATTTGTACAGATCCTTTAGCTAAATCATCATATCTTATGACACAAGGATCTTCATCTTGGAATGTTTGAATAGCACCAAAAAAAGCAGGTGTATTGTTAAAGGAAGAAGAAAAATTGATCGTACTCCATAATTCATTTAAATCTACTGTATTTGCATTCAACTCATAATCCGTTGTCTGTATACCTGGTTCAATTGCAATCCAAGCTACTTTTTCTCGCGCATGGTCTTTATCCTCGTTAGCTTCTTCCTCTTGCAGCCTTAGTTCAAATTGAGCAGTAGAAACTTGACGAATTCTTGTTGTTACGGGAGTGACATCTTCTGTTGTTACTACCTGACTAAAAACAAGTGGTTTGACATCAAATTCAAATGGAAAAGTAATAGTCTTCCAATTTTTATTTACATTCTCCATTACTCC
The DNA here is from genome assembly GCA_023300255.1 of Saprospiraceae bacterium. Lineage (GTDB taxonomy): Bacteria > Bacteroidota > Bacteroidia > Chitinophagales > Saprospiraceae > JAFMDF01. The sequence goes on from JALZWC010001065.1 coordinate 4,554, forward strand.
AGCAACTAATTTCTGTCCCCCAGGTAAAGTATAAATCCTATAAATAGCTGGTGCAGTAAAATCCTGAACTTCAATTTTCTGAGAATCTCGAACAGTATTCCCACACAAATCCTCTGCAATCCATGTTCGTGTTAGCGTGTATCTATATTGAGAACAACCATCTTCTCCCTGTGTGTCTTTCTCTTCTACGTTTATCTTTACATTAGGACAATTATCGGATGCAGAAACTAAGTCTGGAACTGGTATTAATTCATCACAACTAACCGTAATATCTACTGGCACATTGGACATTGTGGGAGCCGTATCATCGGAAAAATCTAAGGTAACAGTAGCGGAAGAACAACAAGTTCCTGTTAAATCACATACTTCGTAATCAAATTGGTCTGTCCCACATGTTGGAGTATGCGAAATATATTCAAAGGCGCCTCCTGCATCAATTGTTACATTCCCCCAAGTACCGTCATTTACAATATTAAAAACAACCGTATCTCCTATAATCGTATCATTCCCGATCACTCCATTTTCAACGGTCGTACCCGGACAATTACTTGGAAAATAATCATCTCCTAATTTTAAAGTATAAGGTGCGCCTATTTCAACTGGCCCAAATTCTACTGGACATTCTGCACCACAATATTGAATCCATACATCGTAATCTCCTTCTGTTAAATTTGGAAAATTTGTTTCATCATTAGCTCCCCAAGTAATACCATTATCGATACTAATTTGAAAACAAGTACTCGTATCTTGTGTGATTTCAAAAGATAATGCACCATCGTTCCCTCCACAACTTAAGGTACTAGTTATATCAACTCTACTAATTTGTGGTAAAGGTCGAACTTGCAAATTCATCGTATCAGTAATTACATAGTTTGAAGCTGTACTGGTTAATATAATTTCAGGATAAACTGGTATTTCGTTAGTAGGTACATCAAACTGAATCATATGAGGTCCTGAGCCACTTGTCGTGGTATCTGCATAAATACCAAAATCCCAAGAATAAGTAAGTCCGACCTGCTGATTAATAACCTCAAATGTATAATCTGTTTTTTCACATTTCCATATTGGGTCTGCTCCTATAATACTAATTCTAGGCCTGTTAGGTCGGCAAAGATCATCTTCATAATCAATCTTACCATCGTTGTTATTGTCTATCTCATCATCACAATCTTCTGCACAAGTTGCATCAGATAAAGGTCGGATAATAATCCTTAATTCTCCAACTGGTCGACAATCTGGATCACTAGGTAAGTTTTCTAATACTGCATAAATATAAACAGTATCAGGTGCGGAGCCGCCATCATGATCGTAGTCTTGGATATTGCTTAATCGTACCGTGTCACTAGCTCCAGTGATGGGGATATTATCAATGACATCACTTACAGCATAAGCTACTGAAGCGGAGTTTATTTTCGTATCCGAACGTACAAATCGGATCGAATTTGGTGCTAGTTCATTCGTTGTAAAAGGTATATCTGCAAGTATTTCTCCATTACAAATAGTTCTTTCCATTAGCACACTTGTAATATTAAAACAAGGCGCTAGTTCTATTTCATCGACTATTTTTATTGTTTTAGAACCATCGTTTATATAGGCAATACTAATAGCCATGTCTTGGTTTAAATCTGTAACAGGATCTAATACGACACTATAGCTTATTTTGATTGACTCCCCTGGCGCTAAGGCATTACTTAAAGTATATCCAGTCTCATCTAATGGATAAGAAGAATCCATTCCTGATTGATCTGTAATAGCCGAATTTCCTGAGCAAGTCTCAACATTAGCCGAATTGGGTACATAAGATAAACCTACTGGCAATGTATCTAGTACATGAATATTATCTAAAGGTTGATTACCTATGTTTTTAACTAAAATAGAAAATGCTACCTCATCGACTCCACCTAGTTTATTGTCATTATTACTATCTACTAAATAGCTATGTTCTTTGAATGTGGATATTGCTAAACCATTAGATATAGTGTATCCAAAATCCATAGCAGGCTCCGTAGCACTAGCACTTGATGGATCTTGTCCCCATGCCGTAGCTAAAAGAACATCTTCATTATTTAAGACCCATATCCTCATACCTGTTTGATCACCATCTGGATCGTAAACTTGTCTACTTTCTAATATATTTATAGTTAGTAAGGAATCATACCTAAGCCCAACAGCATCTACTAAAGGTCCACCATCTCCATCGAAATCAATAGCAACTTGTACGGTTGCTGCACCACTACTACCTGTAGGATGATTGGCCGTTAACCAAACTGGCGAAGAATTTTCTGCTAATATATTTTTTGAGTTATCTGGTGTTCTACAGAAAGTGGCAAAAGGATCGTCTCCATCTGCAAATGATACGGAAACTACTTGATTATATAGTCTGTCTTCTGGAATCAAAGCAAACCCCCAATCATGAGAATTATTTTCACTCCCGTTTGCATCTACAACTGCCACTGCATAAAAAGAACCCCCGTTTGAATAAATATGTGCGCCAGATGATTCAGGCATTACTATATATTGGCTTGATTTGGCAGGCAAACTAAAAGCAGATTGAGCAAAATTTCCTGCTGTAGTCCAGTTAATATTCATATTGCTTGTACCTGGATTGTATAGATGGACAAATGTTTTAGCATTATCACCCAGGTAACCTGAAGACGTACCCACTGGACAAATATAGCTATTGCTCAATTGCTCTAATGAGTTTAAAGTAAACCACCTTGATTCATAGGTTTCTCCATAATCACCTGTAAAGGCATTTACTTGAATAAGATTACTTGCTACAATAGTAGCCCCTTGCAGTAGCGAAACACCTATCTCAGAGGAGCTTGCATCAGGCGTACCATTTACTAAATAACTTTCTCCTGCGGATAAGATACTTGTATAATCCACTGTCCCGTTTCCATTATAATCAACCTCTATAACCGTATTTTCTTCTTGAGCCATTATGGAAAGCCCAACATAGTCAAACATATCATTTCTATTATGATCTGGACCAAAAGGCAATTCATAAGTAGTACCCCATTCTTGAGTGGAATATACTGCTACTCCACCTCCAAATAAAGGAACACTTTCTTTTGTGCTTCCATCAGATGGATACATCAATCGAGACATCGTAATACCACCTGTACTTAGGACTTTATCTCTACCGCCATATTGTGTGCCACTAGGAGTTAAAGATGCTACCTCCTCAATTAAAGAAATACTTTGCCCTTTTAATAAAATATCATTCGTAGTACCAGGTGCAATACCATTAGTCAAATCTCCATCGCCCCATATTTCTGTGGAAGTTTGGGTTTTAACAAATGGGTCTGTTTCATAACCATCCTCATAATGATCATAAAATAAGATCGTCCCATTTTGTACGGTATTAATACTTATAAAATTCTTAATTGGATCTCCTATACTATTTGGACTAATAGATTGAAATATAGTGTAGCCCTCTTGTTCTGTAATTGGAATAAAATAAGATTCTGCAGCTTTCAATGGGGTAACAAAACAATCAGAATTGGTATTTGAACAATTAGCATTTTCTACAAAGGTATAAGTGCAAGCATTATCGACATTATCAGTAAGTGTAATAGTTACAGGACTAGTATGTCCACTATAAGTAAATGTAAAAGGTACCCCATAAGTCCCTCTTATACCTCCAATTAAGCTTCCACTACTGATCGAAACGGTATATCTGTTAGTATGCTTCGAAGCGATTGGGTCTATTGTTATTGATACTCTTCCTGTATTTTCATCACATAGTACTTTCGATATTTGAGGATCTAAAATAACGCAGTCTGCCAAACAAGTACCAAGACCTTCTGTACAGGCCTCGTAGCTACCATAAGACGAACTTACACATCCACATCCTGGGCTTAGCTGATTAACTACTGCATCAAAAACTGGATAATCATAGACACATACTGGCAAAGTAGACATATCAATAGTGTGGCAAGTCCTACCACTACCATCATCTAATAAGCTTATCAAATAATATTTTCCTTCTTTCGTTCTAGAATCATTTACATTAGGATCTCCCGTAAATAAATCAACTGTGGCATTCGGTATGGTACTAATACATATTTCCATGTTTTTCCCTGAAAACTCGACACTTTCTATGTTTGGGATATTACCATATGGTGTACCTTGGCCTGTAATTCCTGTTAAATCATTTCCCCAAGTTTGATTTCTACTAAGACAGGTATTACCAGTACCTACTGAATTTACTCGTATTCCGTTTTTGTTAAAGGCAATATTATTATCTTGAACTAATACGTTTTGTCCTGATAGTCCAGCAATATAAATTCCCTCTCCTGTATTACCTAGATCTAAATCATTACAATCAGTACCAATATAATTATGGTCAATACTATCACAGGAAGTTTCTGTTCTCGCTGTATTATAAGTGATTCTAATACCATTAAGAGTACTAAATGCTATCAAATTATTTCTAATAACAGAATTGTTCGAAAGACCTCCAAGAATCACGCTATGAGAAGAATTTCCAGCTGCTACATAATTATCATTTATACCAATAAAGTTATTTTCTATTTTTAAATTCCCTCCATCTAACAACCTAAAGGCATTCACATTATCAGAAAGAATATTACCAGAAAGTTCTAAATTATCTGCTTTTCTATTAATAGCCACATTTATACCAACACTGAAATCATGCATATAGAGTCCGCTAATACTAACATTATCAGCATCGATATTAAATGAGACACCCGCGAAAGTGTCATTAGATCTAATTTCGATCAAACCAGTGTGAATCGTACAAGTATTTACATTCCCTAGCGTACTAGAAGAATGAGAATAGCCATTAATATAAACAGGTTCAGTAATATTTAATGTTTTGCTTAATTCAATAGAAGAATTAGCTGGCAGGTTGAAGTTGATATGATCTATTTCTGTAGGGTTATTATTAGCATTGGCTTCTTCTATTGCCGCTCTAAGCGTACAATTACCAGAAGCATCGGCGCATATTCCATCACCAAAATTTGCATCGCTGGTGTCATCTGTATGGGTTACAAAAAAAGACGTAGGAGAATTAATAGTAACATCTAGTAAATTTTCTATGCATGATTCATCTCCCCATCTGGTATACAAATCATAAGTTCCTGCATCTAAATTGGAAACATCAGTAGCTGTACCAACCGCAAACGGTTTATCTATTCCTATACAAATAAAATCCACAGCAGTATTAGCTATTAAAATAGAAGGATTGTTATTAGCTTCGTGGGTATAGGTATCTTTACTAGTAAAATAACCAGCTGAAAGAGAATATGAAAATAAGAGAAATAAAAAAAGTGTAATTCTCTGTTTGGCCATATTAATTGTTTATCCGAGGGATGGATTAATTCAAGTATTATACAATGGGGGCCAAATAATAGGGAGGAAGGGAGGAAGGATTAGAATTTCAAAGCAGTTTTACCTTTATTTTTATGCAAATTTTATGCCATTTACTAAGTTTTTTAACATTTAAAATAAGAGATACACTGTCACTATATGCTACGAAGTTGGTTAAAAATAATAGATCAATATCAAGTTTATTCCCTATACAATTAAATCATTTATTACGCGCAACCATTAAATAAACATGAAATTAGAATACGCTACAATCAAAGATGATGATTTATTTATATTAACAGATTTCAATTGCTTTCCATCACAAAAGCTACTGGCTAAAAATGGGCTCTATAAAATAATCTGGTGTAGAGAGCAAGAAGTAGACATTGTTGTGGATGGTTATAAACTAAATATTGAAAAAGATCAGATAATTTTTTGTACTCCTTTAAACATATTGGAAATACCAATGGATACGAAAGGACTCATTTCTTTTGTCTTTAATAGAGAATTTTTCTGTATTCAAACTCATGATGACCAGGTGTCCTGTAACGGTTTCTTATTCTTTGGTTCTGCTCAACCACAGCTTGTAAAGCTTTTAGAGGTAGAGAAACAGCGATTCTCTCTGATACTAGATGCTTTTAAGGAGGATTTCGGAACAGTAGATCGTTTACAAGGAGAAATGCTTCGATCTCAATTAAAAAGACTACTTATTCATTCTACTAGAATGATAAAGAAAGATTTACCTCAAAAAGACATCACTAATATACAGATGGATACTATCCGGCAATATAATCTCTTGGTCGAAAAACATTTCCGTGAAAAGCATCAAGTAAAAGATTATGCTGATTTACTTTTTAAAGCTCCTAAAACCCTTGCTAATCTATTTCATAAGTACGGTAATAAAACGCCGTTGAATGTTATCCAAGAGCGAATTTTACTAGAGGCTAAACGACTTTTGCTCCACTCTAATAAAACTACGGAAGAGATAACAAGTTATTTAGGCTATAAAGACTCTGGGTATTTTTCTAAGTTTTTTAAAAAACATGAAGGGTTGAGTCCTAGTATCTTCAGAAAAAACAAACGAACGCCCATTTAATAGATAGATAGATAGATAGATAGATAGATAGATAGTCTTAATTAGAAACGAATCGAGTAAGAATAATTTTTCTACTCAAAAGTATATATAAGGAACTATTAACCAACATGAAGGAAGTATGTACCTGTAGATCACTCTTCATTCCGTCCATCTTTGCATAGACAAATAAGAGAAGGATAATTTTAATTACTATCCTTTTGATTTACTAATTTAGTAACGACGAAATAACAACTGTACATTTATTATCTACTCGTTACTCATATTTAATAATTATGAATTTTATAACAAAAAGAATTCACGCGTTTCTAGATTATCCTGTTGCTATTGCGTTAGTAACACTACCTTTTATCTTATCCTTGGGAAGTTCTAGTGCTATTGCTTTTCAACTATCTGTAGCTACCGGCGTTGCCGCCTTAATTCTTACATTATTAACGGACCATCATCTAGGGCTATTCAAGGTTATTGATTACAAATTTCATTTGCTAGTTGATTTCATTGTTGGAGTAGTATTCGTTTTAGCTCCATTCATTTTCTCGTTTGAAGGATTAGATGCTTATTACTACTGGCTTAATGGAATAACTATATTAATAGTTGTTGGTTTACATAAATCTGAAACATAGGGGGAATTTGTAACACAAATTAATAAAAGCATCTAAGAAAATAATCTATTTATTCCCTATTATCTAATACGCAAAAAAGGGCTACTCTGATTATGAGTAGCCCTTTTTTAAATAAAACATACTAAGCTTATAATTTGATTATTTCAGCTTACCACCATCTAATTCATCTTGCAATTTTGCCAACTGCTCCCAATCACCTTTAGCTGCCATCTCAGCTTGCATGCCCCAAGAAGATGGATTATGCATTTTATATCTATTACCCGCTTTTTCTAAAATAGCTTTCAACTCTGTTACTTCAGCAGCAGCTAAACTTTCAAAAGTGGTAATGCCCGCTGCATTTAGTATTTCTGCAATTTTTGGCCCTATACCTTCGATTTTCTTTAAATCATCTTTAGTATTTTTATTAGCTGTTGAACCCCTTTTTTTTGCGGTACCAGAGCTTTTTGATTTAGTGTCTGAAATAGAGTTAGCCTCTTTATTTGACTTTCCTTTTTTTTCACTACCAATGCTTTTTGATTTAGCTTCTAAAAAAATAGCCTCTGGATCTGACTTTCTTTTTGTTGATGCTAGAACTACCTCTTCTAAACTTAATACAGAATTATCTACATTATCCATAGGTGACGGGATATAGTTATCAGCTGCCCAATCATTTGCCCATTTTCCATTATCTCCAATATATCTAAATTGGTAATCTCTTCCTGTCGGTAATTCTAAGGTGATTTTATATTGATCTTTTTGTTTCTTCATAGGAATAGCTAAAGCTGGATTCCATTCGTTAAAATCACCAATTAAATTGACTTGCTTTGCTCCTACTATTGCTTCTGTAGGAAGGGTAAAAGTGACCTTACACTTTGTTTCTGCTTTTGAATACTTTTTCGTTAACATGATGGTTATTTTTATAAAATTATGGTTTGAATATCTCTAAACGATTAATGAAATCACAAACTAAGTAGTGTGACAATAATAAGTTAACAATTTTAAATGGAATTATTTTTTTGCTAGTTTTTCTTAAAAAATCCTTTAATAGTTGTTCTATTGAAGTATTTTTT
>JALZWC010001066.1 GCA_023300255.1 Saprospiraceae bacterium
GTCGGCCAAAAATAACCTAACATTAAAATGGCTTCTTTTCTCGCTATTTGTCTTTAAAAAAGGTCTTACGTAGCTAGGCTATGTGCGACTTTTTTAAAACAACTAGCAAAAAAAATAAGCTCATTTAAATTGTTATCTTATTTATGTCCGACTACTTAAGTAAGTAATAAGACAAAATTAAACTAGTATTTCTAAACACATAGGCACATAGAGCACATAGGCTATGTTATCTATGTGCCTATGTGTTTAGAAAAAAATCTATTTGTGTTCTTTATTTTGTCCTAGTACTTACTTAACCTATCTATTTTCCCTCCTTAGAAACGTGTATGATAGCCAGATTTAAAAGTGTTTTAAAATAAAGTCTAATAAGTAATAATAAGATTTGTTAAAATTGCTAGTACGAGGGTAACATTATTGATGCTCGATGTATTAATATTGGTGACGACCCGACAGTTATAATTATTTTGGTTGTATTACGGAACTACTAAGAGAGCTACTACATTGAATTTTTCTCGTATTTCTTCGAGCTACTTTTCATTATTTGAAGTTGTCTTATCTTTCCTGTAAGTAGATCATTTACCTTATCTATAACTTTAACACATTTAACTTTACTACACAATTATGAGAAAACTTATTATTTGTATTGGATTAATATCCATACTAGCAAGCTGTGAAAAACAACAAGACGATTTAGATCTACACTTAGCTGTAGCACCTACCAGTTTAGAAGAAGTTGGAGAAAAAGCAATTCCAACCTTCTTAGAAGAGAATATGCGGACGGAAGAAATTGTATTAAAACCTACTAAGGCTTCAAGTAGAAGTACGGCTTATGGCTATTCTTATCAAGAAGTATATTCTAATTCCTACGCTGTAAGTACTGGTCATGGAGTTAACTTAGAGATACCAAAATATCAGTTATCTAACTCCCATCAGTATGTAGCAGTAGTGACACCAAAGTACGGAGATCCAGATCTGTATGTAAGGTCTTCCCACAATGGAAGGTATAATAATATATATGGAAGAAATCGTCGCTCTAGTACTCGAAGAGGCATACATTTAGATGAAAGCTGGTTGAATTATAGAGATGTTGATGCACATGAAACACACGGTGTATTTTCCTTTCATGCAACCTATTCTTGTAGCTTTGACGTAATAATTTATGAAGTCCCTGTTAATACTATATGGGTGCGTCATGCTTCTACGCATTATGGAAATAGAGCGATTAGTGTTCGTTATAGAGACATTCGATACGAAGTAAGACCAAGTAGCGCAGTAGCTATTCCATATAACTATCAGAATCCTTCCTTTGGTATTTATCAATGTACAAAATCACCTTATTCTCGTATTGAAAGATGTGGTTGGAATAATGGACATGCTGCACAAGACAACGGTGATTACATGTTTAGCTTATCTGATGCTCAATCTAGTTCTGATGGTAGTACAGGTGGGGTCGGTTTTGATGTAACGACTACGGTATATTAGGAGCTTATCTTAAGAAATTAATATAGAGATACGGTAGCACAAACTAAGAAGTTTTCTTTTTGTGTTACTGTGTCTCTATATAGACTTTGGCTGATTGATATATCCTGTTATCTTTATGTTCAATTAAGAACGCTGCATAGATAAGTTATCAAAAATGTAAAGTTATTTTTTGGAGCGTATTCCCTAGGACTGAAAATATTTTTCATTTCTTACCTCCCAAACACGATGACACACATAGAAACACCTATTAAAATTAATTACCTAAAAGGAATTAAGCAGAATAACCCCACACTCATTAGACATATATACGATACTTTTTTTCCTAGGATATTAAATTATATTCAAAAGAATGATGGAAATACAGAAGATGCAGAAGACATTTTTGCGGATACAATGGAAATCATTTTTCGGAAAGTTAGCAAGGATGAACTGATACTTCATTGTGCCTTTTATACGTATTTTTTTGAAGTATGTAAAAGGTTATGGAGTAAAGTGAATAGAAGAAGGAAGAATTATAATGCTTTAATAAATAGAACTGGTTTGTCTGATATATGTGAGTCTATAAGTCATACATTTGAAGAAAGAGAGCGCTATAATTTGTATAAAGAGAAATTTAAAGAACTAAGCGCAAATAGTCAGAAAGTTTTATTACTAGCTATTATTGAAAAGAAGAGTATGGCAGAAATTGCAAGTGTGATGGGCTACAAGAGTACGGGGTATGCAAGAAAACGAAAGCATCAATGCCTTCAAAAACTATTAACGCTTATACGGAAAGATCGAAGATATATGGAACTCAGGAATTAGGAAAATAACTTATAATGCTTTCCTTTCATAAGAGACTCAAGAATCTTCAAAATATCTTCCTATTTATAAAAAAGAATATCCCGTTATCTAAGCATAATAGAAGACAACGGGATATGTTTTAAAAATTGAATCTATTCTAAGGGATCAATCTCTAGATTCAAAGGTAATTTTTCGAAGTGAGTTCTATAGTTACAATTCTCGAATCTTGATGTTTCGAAATGCCACCCGATCCCCATGATCTTGCAAAGAAATATGTCCTTTTTGATAAGTACCAAAACCCTTCATCTCTTTAAATTTGGTTTTGGAAATTCGATTCGTCCATTCTTCTGTAAACATTTCGAAGGCCACTACTTTCTTACCATTCAGCCAATGTTCTGTTTTTCCATTATTAATGATTAAACGAACCTCATTCCATTGATTGGCAGGACGTACGGTTTCTGTACTACAAGAAATCATATCATATAAATCTCCCGCTCGATGGGTTTTGATTTTAGCATCGGGGTGGCAAGTATTATCCAATATTTGCATCTCTGGGCCTGTCTGCCATACATAGTCGAAATCGTCACTTTCGTTTACATTATAGATGATGCCACTATTCCCGCAATTAGCGATTTTCCATTCCAATCGAAGTTCATAATTTTCATAGGCTTTATCGGTAATAATGTCGCCGCCATCTTTTGCTTGCCAAGCGCCATCTTCTTTTTGAGTGGAGTCCAATATTAATTCTCCATTCTTAACAACCCAGCTAGTGCCAATGGTTTCTTTTTTGAAATTTCGCCAACCTGTTGTTGTTTGACCATCAAATAAGGAGTTCCATCCAGCAGCTTTTTCAGCGGCACTTAAAGTATTAGCCGCAAGGATTGGTGGTGCAGTAGTTTTGGTGCCTACTTGATTTTGTGGGATTGTATTCATAGTGTACCATGCCTCTGTCGTCCAAAGTTCCTGATTGTTTTCACTAACAAAAGATTTATTTAAATGAACATAAATTAAATGATCTTCTTCCATTCCTGCTAATTCTAAAAAGACTTTCTTTCTATCAGTAGAGACATTCACAGAAAGTATATCTAGTGCCTTGTTGTCTAATTTAGGACCACCATATTCTTTAGTCGGTAAGTAATACCATTGTCGAATTTCGTAGTCATCTTTAGACCAACCATCATTAAGATCTAGTGGTTCTGTAAATTCTATTTCTATACCATTTGATTTAGCTCGAACTGCTAACATTTCAAAAGTGGATACGTCATTATATTTTAGCCGTTGAAGTCCATACCATAGTTTACTACTTTGTTGCCAGTTACCCGTAGATCCTACGCCACCAATATATAAGGCACCATCAGGACCGTAGACCATTCGATTAACACCCGCTTCTAATCCTTGAATAAAACGGAATACACAACCTTGATAAGCGCCGTTTATTTTTTCTACAAATACTCTTTTGACACCACCATGTGTCACCTCTCCATGTATCATTTGTCCTTTATAAGGACCATCATTAATGGCAATTGGAGTAGAAGGAGAATTGCCAATGTCATCTTGCGGTAACCAGACAACTGGTTTCTTTTCTTTAAGCGTAGCCGTACCCTCAAAGTCTACCGATCTAGAACCAAACCAATCGCCTTTTTCAACATGAACAATTTTACTTGAAGGTAACCAATCGCCTTGATTATCGGCAATAAATATTTCATTATCTACGCCTACCCCTACGCCGTTGGGAGTACGTAAACCTGTAGCAAGAAATTCGATATCTCCTGTTGCTTTGGAGATTCTAATCGCATTACCTCTATGCTTAGGTTGGTTGAGCGCACTTGCACCACCCGGTAAAATACCTGTTGCCAAGGCCGCATAAAAATAGCCATCTTTGTAGGCTAAGCCAAAACCAAAT
>JALZWC010001067.1 GCA_023300255.1 Saprospiraceae bacterium
AGGAATGAAGATAGCATTAGCTAAGTAGTCGGCCAAAAACAACATAAACGAAGTGGTGTTTACAAAAGACTAGCAGATACTTTTAGCGAAGAGAATCGCTTGCGGATGAGATGCTTACGAAAAAAAGAGTTCATTTTAATTTGTCTATTCCTGCCTGTGTTGGCAGGCAGGTTCAAATGAAATACATCTCTATTCTCCCTTCTCTACTCTTTTCAAATAAAAGACTAAAGCCCTTCCAAAGCAACAAATAATTTTTGAAATAAATCAGATTCTTCACTACTGAAATAGGATTTTCTATTCTGCGAAGATTGGAGAATATAAGGAGGTGTTTTTGCTTCATCTCTATAGCAGGTTATAGTAATCGGTTGTGGCATGTTGTTACCTTTAATAACTAGATTTCTATACTTTGGAATACGGTAAGTAGTTGGATCAATATCGTCGTCAAATTTACTCCCCATTACATTTTGAATACCTGATAAGTAATTTGTTATTGCAAGCTTATTTATAACAGTACTATCGTTGGTCCATTGATTGTTCAATTTAATAAAAGACTGTACCATCCCATCTTCTTTTGTAAGCGAAAGAGAGGTAATATCGGCTTTAACAACTTTTAATAAATCCTTATTTCGATAGGTATCAAAACCCTGTACCAAATGCTTACTCAACAATCCATTTATAGCATATACTTCCTCTCCTCCACTAATTCTGACAAAAGATAATTCTTGGCTAGTTTCTTGATTAAAACTGAAACGACCGACCATGAAATCTTCGAGCAATTGACTTCCTGCATAAATTTTCACTCTAGTTCCATTAACTTCATCTACTCCATAATCTACCCATTTTTCTTTTTCCTTAGCAGCTACTCGTTTTGTTTTGATCAATTGTAGATTATTCAAAATAGAATCGACTGCACTTTTCTTAGCAATAGCAGTTACCGTTCCTTTTGTAGCTAACCATTGAAAAGTCTCATTTCGTTGCAAGACCATTTCTGTTTCCGATGCTCCTTTGGGAGCTATTTTTATCATTGTTACCTTAGCAGTATCAATACTAATTAGATCTGTTTCAAAATTTTGAGAAATCTCCCTTGACGTACATTTAGATATTCCCCATACGCCTAATGTTATTACTACAAATAGTAAAGATAATTTTCTATTATTCATGATTAGTTATTCCTCTTGTTCCGACATCCAATCTTGTAATTCTTGAAAGGTATGTACGACTGCTGCTTGCTCGTTTTCTTCCATTAATCCATCACTATTACACTTTTTTTGAAAAACTTCTAAAGGCGTTAAATCATCTAAATTAACCATCTCTGTCAATTCTTCTAAAGCTTGGTGTTGTCTTTTAGTTCGTATTTTTAAAATATTTAGCCAGAAATCTTTTGAAAAATCTCGTAATTCGCTATCTATATTAGGAATAGTTTCTTCCATTTCCACTTGTATTTCTACCCAAGGAATTAACTCCCCTTTTCGATCTTCATTTACTTTAATCAATCGATCTTTCACCTTATCAATCGATCCATGTATAGAGATCAATGCTCTAAATCTTGGAATTTTTACCTCTTCAATATGCTGGAGTTGATCCTTATCAAAATCAATAATATAAACTGATTTTTTATCTTGGATTTCTCCAAAACTTAAGGGGATGATAGATCCAGAATAACGAATATGGTTTTGTTTATTGACCAATTGTGCTCGATGCAGGTGTCCTAAAGCTACATAATCAAACACGCCAGGAAATTGATCCCCTTCAATATTCTCTATATCTCCGATATAAATTTTTGCTTGATCTGGTGAAGCAGATGCCCCTTTAGCATGCAAATGTCCCATCGCAAGAATCGGTATTTTTTTTGTTATATATGCCTCTGCTAGTGCACCTACTTCTTCAAAGTGTTGTGCAATCCCTTCTCGTACTCGGGTCACTCGCTCACTCCCTGATTCTCCCGCCACACTAAATCTTATATCTCGATCTCTTAAAAAAGGGACGCCTGCTATCACTAATTCTTCAATACCTTTTTCGGTTTTTAATACAATAATCTCGTCTTGCAGATCTTTTGTTACAGCGCCAACTATATGCACATTTAGGATCTCCAAGAGTTCCTTGGGGGCATTCAACATGGAAGGGGAATCATGATTTCCGCCTATAATGACCACATGTCTACAAAAGGTTCCTTGTAAGCTAGTCAGAAATGTATAGTATAACTGCCGCGCATAACTCGGTGGGTTACCTATATCAAAAATATCACCAGATATCAATAACACCTCTACTTCTTGTTCTACTATAGTCGTTCGTATCCAATCTAATGCGCCTTTATGTTCTTCTATTCTATCTCTGGAAAGGAATTTTTGTCCTAGGTGCCAATCGGCCGTGTGTAATACTTTCATTGGGCTAACTTACGGAAAATATTGGAATTATGGAAAGTAGATTTGAATAAATTATAAGGGAAGTAAATCGAGATAATAGGCAAGAGATAAACTCAAAATAGACATAATTCAACACGGAAACCTCTTCGAGGTTCACACAGATGAAAACGGTTACTTTATTACATATGCTCTAGGTCGTGTATATATTGAGGTACATGACTTTAGGCAAAGTGTAAGAATAAAGTAACCGTATTTTCCTGCGTATTTTCCAAAAGAAAGTCCGTGTTGAATTATGCTCGCTGGCGCAAAGGCTCTGCCTTGTGCCTCCTATAAAAGAAGGTTTTACCTTCTAAAATTATTTAATATATATGTATAAGTAGTCTGACAAAAATAAGCTAACTTTTTATTTTCTGATTGTATAATTGCAAGATTGTGTGATTATATACGTGACGTACACAATCATACAATCACACAAGTTCAACCATCAAAAAATTGTATGTTTATTTTTGGCACACTACTTATTCTTCGAAAATCACTTAAAATCTGCACCCGTAGATTCAAACATATCTGCTCCACCGACGGTATGTAAAAAACGAAAAATATCCGTTTTATTATCGTTACTAAAGTTACCGACAAACCATTTTTCGCCTACTAATTTAGCCAAAGTCCATTTTTGAGGAGACGTGAATTTTTCGCCATTCGACAAGATGACTTCTACCCCTTTTGAAGAAGTAAAATGTCGTAATAAATCATCTTTTCCATCTCCATTATAGTCTCCCACATACCACCCCATACTTTTATCGACTGTCATAGTCCATCGCTTTGGTTTTTCAAATTTTTCGCCATTCGACAAACAGATTTCTGCCCCTCCAGAACTTGAAGCATAACGCAACAGATCATCTTTTCCATCTCCATTATAATCGCCGATATACCAGCCTTTACCCCTATCTAATATTTGAGTCCATTCTACTGGAGTCTCAAATTTTTTGCCAGTTGATAGGAGCACTTCTGCTCCTCCTTTACTTGTTGAATATCTTAATAAATCATCTTTTCCATCTCCATTATAATCGCCAATATACCAGCCTTTATTATTATCAGAAAAGCCAGTCCACTCTTTTGGTGCATTAAAGTTATTACCTGTTGACAATAATACCTCTACTCCATCTTCCTTCTCCTTGTATCTCAATAGATCATCTTTTCCATCTCCATTAAAATCACCCGTTAACCAGCCTAAATAATGATTGTGTTCCAGTGTCCACATAGTAGGTTCTTGAAACTGCTGTCCATCAGATAACATAATTTCTGCACCACCAAAAGGCGTAATATGTCGCAATAAATCTTCCTTATCGTCTCCGTTAAAATCCCCAACCAGAAAACCTTTATCTCGATCTCCAGAAGTCGTCCAACTATTATTAGTGGGCGTAGCTTCACAATTCGTAGTCACTTTAAAATCAGCAATATCAGTCCACAAAAGCCAACCGTCCATTTTTACTCGAATCTTAATATCGTAGGTAGCACTAGGCTTTAAGTTTTTTATTAGATAATCAACAGAAGCAGAACGATAGGTATTAACCCAAGTATGAAATTCTATATGATTTTCATCATCTTTCCATTCTATATAGAATTTCTGTGGGATGTATTGGCATTTTGTACATTCTCCAATAATATTAATAGAATTACAGGTAACATAATTGGAAGAAAAATTACAACAACTTTTGTATTGACCGAAGGCGAGTGTCGTGATTGACAACCATACGATCAGACAGAGAAATCTTTTCATTATAATCTGAGTTTTCGTTAGATAATTAATCACTGTAAAAATTACAGCTTTAATAAATGTACTTAAATGGTATTAATGAGATTGGTTATTGGGTAGCTATAGTAGAGACACAAATATAAGGGGTAAATACGTTTATGTCTAGTTGTAATATGTTATTTTTTGTTAAATTTTTCCCAAAACAGAAGGCTTGGTAGCTACGCCACCAGGCCTTCTGTACTTTAATATTAAGATAATTTTAAATAGAAAACCCTACTTCTTCTTTTTTCGAGAACGAGCATTTTGTTTTTCTAATTTTCTAGCCTGCCGTTTTTCATGTGCTAAGTTAACCTTTTGGTTTTTCAGCTTCTTTTCATGAAAGCCACCCGTAGGAACTTCATGGCTAGCTTGTAGTAAATAATTTTTATCCCCACCCATTCTTGGAATTTCTGCAGGTATCAGTTTAGTTACAATTTCAACAGCTTCTGGTAAAGGTAACATAGTAACTTTTCGTCCCATTAAAACCTCTGCTGCATCTTGAAATTCTTGTTCTGCCTCTTTTACAAAGTTAATAGACTTTCCTTCTTTATCGGCACGTCCTGTACGTCCTATTCTGTGGATATAATGTTCTGGAACTTCTGGCATATCAAAATTGATGACATGAGAAACTTCCAGTATATCTAATCCTCTAGCGATCAACTCTGTTGCTAATAAAACCCTTATTTCTCCATTATGAAAACTTTCCACCGTTCTTAATCGGTGATTTTGAGCTTTATTGGAGTGTATCAATCCGATCTCTTCTGGAAAAGCCAGATCCATTCTTTCAAATAGTTTATCTACCAATTTTTTGGTCGAAACGAAAACCAGTACTTTATTTAGTTGCTCTTTATCTTCTAATAGGTGTTGCAGTAAATTCACTTTAGAATTAAAATTCGGAATCACGTAACCACTTTGATCAATTTTTTCAACAGGTGTTCCTCTGACTTCTATTTCGATTTTGATTGGCGAATTAAAAAAAGTATTGATAATCTTCTCTACACTTTCAATCATCGTAGCAGAAAACAATAAGTTTTGTCTTCTCGCAGGAAGTAAATCCAATATATTATGCAACTGTGCTCGAAAGCCTAAATTTAATATTTCATCTACTTCATCAATCACTAATTTTCTAACAGATTTTAAGTTTAACGAACCACATAAGGCTAAATCTACTAAACGCCCTGGTGTTGCGACCACTAAGTCCGCCCCATCCATCAAGACCCGTTTTTGCGTATTGATATTCGTTCCTCCATAGAGCCCTCTGATGCGGACGGACATAGATCCCGTCAATTTCTCTACCTCCTTGACCACCTGCACCACTAACTCTCTCGTAGGAACGATTACCAGAATTCTAGGCCGATCATCTTTCGCCCATTTCAAATCCCTTAATAATGGTAATAGATAAGCCAAGGTTTTACCCGTTCCCGTTTGTGCTATTCCAATTACATCTCTACCTGAACCTATAATTGGAAAGGATTCTATCTGGATAGGCGTTGCATAGATAAATCCATTATCCGCCAAAGCTCTTTGTAAAGTATTATTTAATTTAAAATCTGTAAATAGCATTTTTTTGTTTTTAGAACAGAGAGCAGAGAATAGAGATTAGGGACGTATTTCATTGAACAACAAAATATCGTCAAGTTTTAAACGAAATCTGTCTCTATTCTCTACTCTCGCTTCTCTATTCTTTTAAAAGATCAGGTCGACGGTCCTGTGTACGTTTCAAAGCCTGCTCATCTCTCCAAGCTTCTATTTTAGCAAAATGTCCACTCAATAAGACATCCGGAACTATATTACCTCTAAAATCAGCTGGTCGTGTATATACAGGAGGGGCAAGCATATCGTCTTGAAAAGAATCAAACAAAGCAGACGTTTCATCATTTAGTACCCCAGGGATTAGGCGACCAATAGAATCTACTAAAACCGCTGCTGGTAACTCTCCACCAGATAAGACATAGTCCCCTATAGAAATTTCTAAAGTAATATATTCTTCTCGGACCCTTTCATCTATTCCTTTATAGTGTCCACATAAGAATAATAGATTATTCTTCAAGGATAAACGATTCGACATAGATTGGTTTAAACGTATACCGTCTGGTGTTAAGTAGACGATTTCATCATACGTTCTTTCCTTCATTAAATCATCAAAACAATTGGCGATAGGTTCTGCCATCATCACCATACCTGCCCCTCCACCATACTGCATATCATCTACCTGTCGATGCTTGCCTAAGCCATAGGTCCGAAGGTTGTGGACATGCACCTCTAATAACCCTTTTTCTTGGGCTCGTTTCATGATGGAATGCTGTAAAGGGCTTTCAAGTAGTTCTGGTAAGACCGATACTATATCTATTCTCATACTTGCAAAATTACAAAAAAAGCTACTGCGATTGTTAGTCTACTTAATATACACTTAGATTAGTGTAGCGCTTTATTTTAATAAATCAATGTCGTAATACTGTTATTAAAATAATAAATTTCAAAATAAAACTAAAAAAACAATAATAATTTTTTAACTTGAAGATAAATCATCATTTATAACCTATCTATTGCCCCTTTTACAACATAAAAAATGGTCACTCAAAACAGCCTACGGAATTAATTCTATTGTTAAGCTGTTATATATCGAAGAGTTAAAAGAGTCAAAATACTTTAATTATTAAACCAATCTTATGGAACTAGGTAAATGGCGAAGGTTAAATGGGGAAACAATTGACTTGCCAATCAAAATTGCAGTAGAAAAAACGATTATTAGAGAAACCAATGCAGGCCATAAACTCAAGGTTTGTATAGGTACCGACTCTCAAGTACGTGGTCCAATTACAGAATTTGCTACCGTCATCGTTTTTTTAAGAGAGAAAAAAGGTGGTTTCATGTTCATTAGTAACTATAAGACCACCAAAGTTATGAAAATCAAAGAGCGAATGATTACGGAAGTAGCCAAGTCTATTGAAGTAGCCTATGGTCTTTGTGATCTATTAGATACCTATAATGTAGAACTAGAGGTGCATGCGGATATTAATACAGACCCCTCTTTCCAATCCAATGTCGCACTGCGGGAAGCTATGGGATATATCTTAGGAATGGGTTTTGTTTTCAAAGCAAAGCCTGATGCCTTCGCTAGTACCTATTGCGCGGATAAGGTGGTTTAAAAGAGAAGTCAGACCGTCTTTACAAGACTGTCAGATGTCAGATTGCTGCGCTGTCAGATTGCAAATTACGTACTGACAACGTCCTAAGTCTGACCTCTGACAATGAAATGGTCTGACTTCTGACCTCTATTTCCCTATCTTTGTCCCATGAATTATTTAGCCCACCTATTTCTATCCTGCGAAGATGACGATTTATTAATCGGTAACTTTATAACAGATTCCATCCGAAATAAAGAAGTTGCCAATTATAGCCCTGCCATTCAAAAAGGCATTACCCTCCATAGAAAAATCGATACTTATACCGATCAACATCCGATGGTTCGTAGAAGCACTCATCGATTACATCCTCATCATGGAAAATATGCACCAGTAGTAGTGGATATTTTATTTGATTATGTCTTGACACATAATTGGGATACCTATAGCAGCGAACCGTTACCCCTTTTTTCTAAGAAAATTTATTGGAGATTAGAACAACGAGTGAATGATTTACCCCTTAAACTCCAACGCAGAGTTCCAAGTATGATTAAGCATGATTGGCTAATGAATTATGGAAAGGAAGAAGGCTTACGCTATGTCTTTGAAACAATGGAAAAGCGAGCTAGTTTTCCAACTAATTTTAATAAAGCAGTAGATCACTTATTAGAAGATTATGAAGCTTTTGAGGAGGACTTTAATCACTTCTTTCCAGATGAGATCGGAAGAGCGTCGG
>JALZWC010001068.1 GCA_023300255.1 Saprospiraceae bacterium
TTATTCTTTTCTAAACTCAAGGCGTCATTGCCATCATAATCTCCTTCGAAGGTAGCATCCGCAAAACTAAGAAGTAGTTGATCCGCAGAATTCTTACAGATGGTATAGGTGCTTTTCGGTGGAAGATTGCCAGTTAGTCTTTTTAAAATTTGTCCATTTTGACTACCGTCACTAAATACCTTAACCTCATATTCAGATAAGTCAACAGCTACCTCTAGTGGATTGTAAATTTCTAAACATTTATTATCGTCATCCCCTTCTATGTACTCCGAAAAGAACAAATCTGGAGCATTTAATATAGCTTCTTTTACGATTCCTTTACAAGAACAATCAGATTGGATGAGATCGTTTTCTGTATTAGGATTGCCATCATCACAGATAGAACCAGTTCGTTCATTAAGCTGCTCACAATCAGCGATTGTTATTTGAAATTCTCTTTGGGTTGTGCTTAATAAAATACCATCTCGATATTCTGATACACTAATACCTGCTACATAATGGCCTTGAATAGTAGGAGTGCCAGAAATAATACCAGTAGATGGATCAATTTGTAAATTGTTACCAAAAGGATGTGTACCGTCAAAATCGCCTCCTATAAAAGACACTTGATTATAAGGTGGCGGGCAAGGAGGAGAAGGCGTGATACCCGAACATGTAATTCTGCCCTCACTACTTAAATCCAATCCTCCACCAAGAAGAGGTGCTGTGAAAGCATATACTAGATCATCCCCTTCTTCATCATTGGCAGTATGTTCAAAAGAGAAGGGTTCATTGGTACAAATAACGGCTGGAGGAAAGGTGTTAAATTGAGGACTCGTATTGCAAGATAGTTGCGCTTCTGGCGTAATTTCAACGGTGTAAGTGTTACCTGTTTCATTTGGAGAAATGATATTTGTAATGGTTTCATTTCTGCAACATCTTTGGTAAACAATGTGGTAACTATTATTGACTTGTGGTAAGAAAAAATCATAGTCACTCAATCGGAATTTGTAAACGCCTTGTTCTACACAAATTTGAGGTAATAGGCAGGTAGCATCTGGCTGGTTTTCCAAGGTGACAGCTCCTAATGGTACCGTAAAATTCAAACTTTGACTGCCTTGTTGTAATAGATTACAATCTATTGTATTACCACATTGATAGATTGCAATGCTAGCTTCGCTGTCAAAATTTCCGCCACCACCTAAGCAATCCCTGTAAATTAATAATTGGATTTCATAATCGCCATTACCAAGGCAAGTATAGGACATTTCCCCACCAACAAGATGTCTAGCAAAAGAAGAATGGGGGAGGAGTGAAAAAAATATAAAGGTAGTAGCTATGGCTAAATAGCATTGTAATTGACGCATTGTTTATATAATTGCGCCAAATCTAGGAAAGGTCAGAGAACTTTGCAAGTCTAGGTACTTGTTAAATAAGCTTTTGGTATGAGTCAGACAAAAAAGGAACACAAACTATGGGGTATTTAGGAGTCAGCGGTCAGAAGTCAGATCGCTGCGCTGTCAGATCACTTATGGTTTAAAACTACGTGTCGGACACCTTTGGAGGTGTCCGACACGTAAGATCCATCTTTTTTCAAGCATTTACACATTACGATAATGACTTTTCATTCGCCCTATCTGACTTAAGGCTTATTGATTGATTGCTTGACCTAAGACTAAGCTACTTTGTCATAATTATCATCCCAATTCTTAACCTTAGGTTCTCCTAATTTTCCAACACTTTTTGCGACCAACATAGATACCGCGGCATCTCCAGTCACATTCACGACAGTCCGACACATATCTAATGGTCGATCTACTGCAAAAATTAAGGCAATACCAGCAGGAGGAACGCCAATTGATTCTAATACAATCACTAACATGACAATACCTGCACTAGGGACGGCAGCAGAACCTATAGAAGCTAAGGTTGCGGTAAAAACAATGGTTATCTGATCTCCAAAAGTTAAATCAAAACCATATACTTGGGCAATAAACACGGCCGCAACTGCCTGATAGACACTCGTTCCATCCATATTAACTGTAGCACCAATAGGTAATACAAAACTAACTACTTCCTTTTCTACGCCTAGATGTTCTTCTACTCGTTCCATTGTTACAGGAAGTGTAGCTGCACTAGAACTAGTTGAAAATGCTAATAACTGTGCTGGAGCAATTGCCTTAAAAAAGAAGCCTGGAGATTTGCCAGTAAAAATTGCTACTAAAACGGCGTACACGCCAATCATAACTGCTAAACCTAATATTAAAGTAAAAGCATATTTTCCTAATGCTATAAAAATATCTGCGCTTGGAGAGGTGACCACTAATCCTGCTAAAAGAGCAAAAACACCATAGGGGGCGGCCAAAATCACCAGATCAACCATCTTCAGTACGATATCATTGAATCCATCAAAGAACTCTTTGACGACCCGTACTTTTTCTTCTTTCACTAAGATCATGGCAATACCAAAAAAAATAGCAAAAAAGATGACTTGCAACATATTCTTATTACTACTAGCGGCTCCCACTATATTATCAGGTACCATATCTTCGATAAAGCGAAGCGGTGCCTCTTTAAAAGTAGGTGTGTCTTTTGCTTTTCCTTGATATTCGTTTGATTTCGTCTGATTTTCTTTCATCAAACTAGTACGGGTAGATTCTGCGATACCACTACCAGGTTGAATTATATTCACTAGTAATAAACCTATAACCACGGCTGTTACAGTAGTTGCTACATAAATAGCTAAAGTACGACCACCTATTTGAGATAATTTGGAAATATCTTTTAAATCACTAATGCCTTTAATAAGAGACGCAAGAATAAGGGGCACTGCAATTAATTTCAGTGCGTTCAAGAATATCTTACCCCAAGGCATAATCCATTTTCTAGTAAAGTCTTCTAATCCAGTATTAACGGCAACGACACCAAATAAGACACCTAATGCCATTCCAATCAGTATTTTCCAATGTAGTGGTAAGTTTTTCATTTATTGATTATTGATTATTTAGAGAACTAAATAAGGTACCTATTTATGGCGCAGTAATTTCAGCCCGAATGCGCTAGCTGATTGATTTTTCTTGTAATGTCTCTTCAAAAGTAAGAAAGAACAGGGCTACTGCTTCCTTTTCACCAGTCAGAATGGATAAATTATTTATTTTCCACTCCCTTTAGTCAGGACGAAATAAACTCCTTCAAATTAAAGAGTCACAGTTTTGCCTTTACATAGTTCAGCAAAATAGGAAAAATCTTTGATTTAGTGCAAAAGTTCTTCTTACAGAGTAGTAAGTAAAGGAAAATAAACTAGTGGCCTTTTTAGGTTTTATGAAAAAATAGTAAGAAACAATATATATATATCTTTCCATTGCTGTAATCACTTTTTCAAGAAGCTGTTACAAATCACCTCAATTAGAAGCGAATAATTATACAGAATCTATTCCCTTAAAACAACCTAATTAAATGCTGTTTTAAGCAATTAGATTTTCTCTTTTAACCTCTCTTAGTATACTGGTAATCTTCTTTTTAAATATACTTAAAATCAATCAATTGTATTGCTCAAAAAAATAGCTTATTCAAGTGTTTATATTCTTTTTTATTTTTAAAAAATCGCTGTCACAAATTATGTGAATTTGATAGAATTAAACTTGTTTTGAGCATGACTTTTGGATAGAAAAAAGAGATAGACATTTTATTAATAAGTTATTAGTTATTATTAATACTTCTCTCCCCCCTATTAATGTTTATATCCCCCTCTTTTTGTCGATTTTTTTAATTCAATTTGGGAACGTTACCTCTAGACTAGTAAAAGTTTTGAAAGTTACTGAAAGGAGTGGATGGCGTAGCCATCCGATAGTAAGATTCGATGCTTAACTGACAATCTACAAATACTACTTCGCAAATCGGATGGGATGTCGACAAGTCAAAATAGGTACGTTATTTATTTTTTACTTCCTAAGTCCAATTTGGTACTTTGGAATTTTTCATCGGACTACGCTAGTGATCCGATGAGAAAATTAGCGCCGACCCCTTCAATCGGATGACTAGCGTCGTCCGATTGGAAGGAATAGCCCAAAGTACCAAAGTAGAACTAAATAGAGAATTTTAAATAAAGATTATTAGAGTGTGTAAAGAATTGGGGGAACATATATATTAAATCTAAAGAACACAATAAGATGTTGACATTTTTAACCACATAGGTACATAGGCCACATAGTTTTTAGAGAGGATCTTACTTCATAAAACTATCCAAGTATCTGGTTAGTG
>JALZWC010001069.1 GCA_023300255.1 Saprospiraceae bacterium
AGCCGCTCCTCTAGCTAAACAATTGAATATTAATTTTTTATGTCCAAAATTCACGTTATTATATTATGGTTACTGTAGCTTAGACCTTTGGTCTGAGTAGATTTTAAGAGAGTAGTATGTGCTA
Organism: Saprospiraceae bacterium; assembly: GCA_023300255.1. Taxonomy (GTDB): domain Bacteria; phylum Bacteroidota; class Bacteroidia; order Chitinophagales; family Saprospiraceae; genus JAFMDF01. The sequence continues at coordinate 125 of JALZWC010001069.1, forward strand.
CTCAGACCAGAGGTCTAAGCTACTTTCTTTATACAATATACCAATTTTTTATAAAATATGAACGATCGCTTATTTGTTTACGGTACTTTAATGAGTGGATTAGTCACCCCAATTGCTACTTATTTAAAAGAGAATAGTGTCTTTTTAGGCGAGGCATTACTAGAGGGAGTATTATACGATATAGGAAATTATCCAGGTCTCCTGCCCAAGGAAGCTAGTAATTCATGGGTACGTGGGCATGTTTTTCAGCTATTCAATGCCAAAGAAATGTGGCCTATAGTAGATCGATATGAGGGGATTGGACCCGAATTTCCAACTCCCATGGAGTATATTCGAGTGGAAGTGCCTATTCTGTTAAAAGAAGAAACAATAAATTGTTGGGTATACCAGTATAATTATTCGATAGAGAAATTTCCTATTATTCGTTCTGGTAATTACTTAGCGCATTTGAAAGAGAGTAAGGAAGGGCAGGAATTTCTGAAAAATCTAAGCGGTTTTACGAGGCCATGAATGGTCTAAACAACAAAGAGGCACAGAAAAATTAAATCCCTGTGCCTCTGTGCCTCCGTGTTCACTAAACTCTCTTCCTTAATTCTTCCACTTAATTTCAAAATCAGTGTTTGCCTTACCAGAAAGTACATCTGCTAGATTGTATTCCATCGTAACTACTTGATCTTTTTTAGAGCTAAGGTATTTGCTTTTTACTTTCTTTACCTTTTTAGGGAGATACAGGACGGTTTTAAAAATAGCATTTGGTGCTACTTCTATATTTAAATTAGCGGTCGTATTCGTATTAAAAACTAATTTATTATTAAGGATTTCCATTCCTTGTTCTTGCGTTGGCAAGTCTAAAGAATTAAAATCTCTTAAAGGATCTAATCGAGTCAATTGCATTAATTGGTTTAATTCTTCTAAAGATTTAAACTTACACATGACTCCTGTATTGATAGAATTCATTTGTTTACTACCCACTGTGAAGTTGATAATACTGGAAAGAAGACTTCGCTTTGCAGGATCTTTTAAAACTTCTTTAGAAGCGTCTTGCTTTGCGGAAGTGGAGTAACTAAAGTTTTCAGAATTTTCTTCCCAAATTCTAGTTTCTGCCATTTTTTCTAATAGAATCTCCTCTCCTTGGTAGTTATTTTCTTGACGAAATTTTTCCATGATCGCTAGCTTCATTGCAGGCACCTTGTTCGTGTAGACATTGTACTTGCCTGATCCATCTTCGTTTAGGTAAATTTCTTCGGTAATGTTGTCGTAGGAGTTTGTAAACATAGCAAGGAATGCTACGAATAGTAAGTGTTTCATAAATGCTGTTTTAATAGGCATGATTGATCATGCATTGTGTTTTTAGTAGTAGGCAGGGTATAGTGCCGCCATAGTATGTCACTTCACCATAACGGAAATTGCTTAAGATAGGTTTCATTATAATTAATTATATATGTTCTGGTTTTTATGCTTGTTTTTTTTAATAAAAGTATCTATTTGAGTATCAGTGATTTAGTTTAATATAGGTCGATAGTTAAAAAAATGCTAATGTTTCGAGTCTTTCCATTGGATGCTCCTTATTTTTTTACCAAAAAAAAAGGAGCTAATTCTTACGAATTAACTCCTAAATGAATATTTTTAATTTACTGTATTAACCTTTAAACAATGTTAAAGATTTGGATTACTCTCTAAAAAAAATTGACTGTTTGTCATTAATCTCTCTTAACTATTTTCTGACTATATCGCTTTAACAGTTTGTTTTGAAACTTAATATAGTAGATGCCTCCTGGGACATTACTCATATCTAAAAGATACTTTTTAGTATCGCTCTCAATTTCTATGTGTTTAATAACCTGCCCAAAACCATTGGCTACTTCTAAAATTGTTGTTTCTCCTAGATCTTCTAGAAAGTGAACCATTACTTCGTTATAAATTGGATTTGGATACATGGTTACCCGCAAGTCTTTTTTAGGGGTCAACATGGCCATGGCAATATTAGAAATGTGATAGCCCATTTCTGGATGAACCGTTTTGATTCGGTAATAGTTTTCTCCGATCATCGGGGTTTTATCCATATAGTCATATTGTGTATAACTATCGGACATATAGCCTTTGGTCGTAGAAATGGTCTTGTACGAGATACCATCCTCACTTCTTTCAATCACGAAGGTGCTATTTTCTAAAGCTATATTACCAGTCCACTTCAATTCAATTTGATTGTCTATAATTGATACTAAAAGATCTTCTGCGTTTGGTGTATCTCCACAATTAACGATTTCTTTAGCAACTACATTCGTTTCGCCTGGATAGTTATTACAACCTTTTCTTCTAGCACATCTAACGAAGTAGGTAGATTGGAAAATTGATGCTGGATCAAAATATTCGTGGTCAGAGTTTGGAATTTCTACCCAGTCTGGATCTTCAGGAGAGTAAGTAGGTTTGTTACTAGTCAACCATAAATACTGTATTTCTCCAGAACCACCAGTTGGGTAAGATATGTTAAACATTAATTCTGGATCTCCATTTGGTAGACAAATTTCTTCATCTGCTCCAGCCGTTCCACCTGTTAATAAGTTATCACAAAAGCCCGTCGGTACTAGTCCAATATCTAAATCTAAATAATATTCTCCTGGCGCTACTGTAACCATTTCACTCATTAAACTAATAGGATCAATATCACTATCTAATGATTCGTCTCCTGCATTTTGAGGACTCAACTTTAAATTTAAATGGTCTATTACCGTAATTTTATACGTACCAGCTGGCACTAAAAATTCGTAAAAACCATTATCATCTGTTCGTATTTCACTTAAAAAAACCTCTCCTTCGGCAGTAGTTCCGCCTAGTTGTATTAGTACACCTCTTAGGCCTTCTTCTGTAGGATCTTGTAATCCATTATTATTCTTATCTTCAAAAACATAATCTCCAATCTTTGAAGGATTAGTTAGAGTAGCAGTACTGGAACAAGTACAGCCAAATTCATCTGTTATTGTTACCGCATAGTTACCAGCACTTAAGCCATTAAGAGTAGCAGTAGTAGCTCCTGTATTCCAAAGGTAAGTATAAACACTTCCACCTGTTACGTTTGTATTAAGTGCTCCTTCTACTCCATTTGCAGAAGTAATAGGACTCGTTATTTCTGTATTACATTGTGTTATTCCTTCCAACAATACTTCCATAGAAGTAACAACAAAACAATTATTTTGGTCGGAAATAGTTACGGAATAAATTCCAGCGGTCAGATTACTGATAGTTGGTGCATTCGGACTACTAGGAATACTCCATTGATAATTCAAAGTGCCACTTCCGCCTGTTGCAATAACAGAAGCCGTCCCACCTATATTACAAGCAGCAGTCGTTACCTGAGGAACAAATTCAAGGACGGGTGGCTCTAGAATAGTGATGTCTTCTCTTATAGAACAACCATTAGCGTCTGTTACAACGATTTGATAGATACCTCCCAGTAAACCTGTTAAGTGATTGGTTTCTTCTTTCCCATTCCATACATAGGTATATGGAGCTTGACCACCAGCTACTTCTGCGTGGATTTCTCCAGTCCGATCCCCATTACATAGTAAATCTGTTCCTATTAGTATTAAAGATAGGGTAGTGGTTGTCGTGACTGTCACAGTGCTAGTAGCGGAACAGCCAATTGCATCTGTAACGGTAACGGTATAATCTCCAGCTTCTAAATTTGATAAGGTACTACTCGTATTGATCCCATCTGACCATGCATAGGTAAATGGAGCTGATCCACCGTTAATAGTTAAACTGATACTACCTGTGTTTTTTCCTGCACATTCGTTTGGTGTTACCTGTGCAGCTATTTGTAGGTCATCTGGCACCTCAATGGTAAGCGTTCCCGTACTAGTACAGACCCCATTAGAAACGGTAACTGAAACGGTATAACTACCAGGGAAAGATGGAGTGAAAATTGGGCTTGCACTATTCGCATCATCAAATACCTCCCCGATAGAGGTCCAAGAATAAGAATTGGTAGTACTCGTAAGATTAGTTGTTAATTGAATAGGCGTATTTCTACAAGTAGTAGTGGTTGGTGCTATAATAGATACGGCACTTGGACTAGTTCGATTAACGACTATGGCGTTTGTAGATAAGGCATGACAATCGGATATGCTATTTAGATTACTACCAATAGATAAGCTTAGTGGATACAGGGAACTTATATGCCAGATTTTACAAGTCCCGCTTGGTACATTTTCAAAATCAAATGGAGGGCCTACTGGCAATGTAAGAATGTTATCTTGATTATCTGTTATTACCCAAGTAGATTGTGCGCCTAGATTTCCTAATAAGCTGACGTTGATTTGATCTAGCGTACCATCGCCTACACATACGGTCGTAGGATCAGCTGTAGATAAAGTACCTCCAGCAACTTGACATAGAGCGGTACAATTTTCACCAGCTAATCGTTCTACTTGAATACTGTTAGATAAAGAAAAACAGCCTGTTAATTGATTGATGTTTCCACCAGGTAAGATACTTTCTGTTAAAGGATTATTATAACTAATGTGCTGAATGAAACAAGTACCTTCTGCTACACCTTCGAAGTCAAACACAGGGGTATTAGTCACTACTAAAATAGTTCCATCGCTATCTGTAATTAACCAATTAGAATTAGTTCCATTTCCATTTGCTAAGTTGACATTCACTATATCTGGTCGACCATCATCTACACAAAAAACGGTATTATCCGTAGTAGAAATAGTGCCGCCAATTGGTTGGAATACTTGTACCGTAGTCGTAGCGGTCGCTTGACAACCATTGTTATCTTGTACGCTTAATGTAATGGTGTGACTGCCGCTTTCCGTTGGAGTATAGGTTGGATTAGGAATAGTTGAATCGTCAAAGGAACCTGAACTAGCAGACCATGTATAGCTGTTCACAGTACCTTGTACGGTAGTACTTAACCCAATTACTTCCCCTGCACATATTTGAGATGCAGTAGCAGTAATATTAGCTGATATATTAGTTGGAGAACCAGTAATACTAGCAACTGCTGAAAGCGAGCAACCTCCAGAGTCTGTTACTGTTACGGTATAAATAGCAGGAGCTAATCCAGTAGCCGAATTTGTTTTAGTATTATTACTATCGTTCCATCCATAAGTATAAGCATCTTGAGGACCTTCTACTATTACAGCCGCTCGACCATTATTTTCATTACAAGTGGCTCCTTGTACATTTACAGAAATACTAAAATTACTGTCTTTGTATATTTTAACTTCTACTGTTCCTGTACAGCTTGCTGCATCTGTGACGGTCACATTATAAGTACCTTCTGCTAATCCTTCAAACCGATCTCTATTAGGTAGTCCATTTGGCCATTGATAAGAAAAAGGAGTTACTCCATTAGCTACAGAGAGAATGGCCGTTCCACTAGGAGCGCCCATACAACCAGTCTTAGTTGTTTCCGCTGTTACTAATAACCCACCTGCGCTGACGGTCGTAGAGGCAGTTGTTGTACATCCATTTCTATCAGTGATTGTTGCGGTATAAGCACCAGCTGCTAAGTTTACAGCTTGCTGCGTTGTTTGATTATTTGCATCGTTCCAAGCATAAGTATAGCCAGGGGTGCCTCCCGAAACAGTAATAGTAGAAGTACCAGAACTTACGGTACACGCCTCATCAGATGCGATATTAGCGGTCAGTGCTGAAGGGGCTAAAATAGTTCTATTGATTATTGCGGAACATCCTCCTGCGTCAAGGACCGTCACTTCATAGGTGCCAGCAGCTAAGTTCTGAGCGGTAGCTCCTGTACTTACGTTACCTGTCCAAGTATAAACATAAGGCGCAGTACCTTGTGATACGGAAAGAGCAATGACTCCATCGTTTCCATTTGAACAAGACGCATTCGTTGTTTGCGCACTCACGTTGATATTGGTAGCTCCTGAGACAGTAACTACGTCGGTATGATTACAACCGCTTTGGTCGGTGATCGTGACGGAATAAGTTCCTACGGATAAATTAGTAGGATTCGTGGTAGAGCCAAGATTATTATCCCAATTAATAGTATATGGAGCCTGCCCTCCAGTGATGCTCAAATTAATGCTGCCATCTTGACCAGCACAAGATACATCAGTGGTGGTGATGTTCGTATTTATATCTGCAGTTCCAATTACTTCCCCAGAAACGGTGGTAGAACATCCATTGCTATCGGTAATAATAGCAAGATAATTGCCAGCGCCTAATTTATCAATAGTAGCGGTATTACCAAATCTATCTCCCCAATCATAACTATATGGTGCTGTGCCACCAGATACGGTAGCAGTGATACTGCCATCATCGCCGCCACAATTTGTATTCGTAACACTGGTACTTGCTACCAAGCTGCTGATTGTAATTGGAATAGTAGCAGATCCTTCACAACCTTCACTATTGGTTATCCGTACGGTGACTATATAATTGCCTCCCGTAGTTGCACTAAAAACAGGCGTAGCACTAGTAGGATTATCAATTGAGCCTCCATTGCTGGTCCATATAAAGGAAGCATTGGTAGTGTTATTTGTTGCTAAAGAAACAGATGTACCTATACAAGCAGTAATAGAGGAAGGATTAATAACTACATCAAAGGAACAACATTTTATTTCCTTAGTAATGAAGTTGGTTTCTCCATTATAATCACTACATGGAAAGCGTCTAGAACATCTAGCATAGTAGGTGGTTTGGAAAATAGGAAGTGGATCATAAGATAATCCTTTTGCACCAGGAATAATGGTCCATTCATTGAAAGGAGCATTTGGATCGCCAGTAGTTTTCATCCATAAAAACTCTAACTGTCCACTGCCGCCACTTGGTGTGGTTACGCTGGTAATAATACTTGGATCGAAGGAAGGTTTTGCGCAACCAGTTTCGGTTCCTGTAATCGAGCCTCCATCCGTTACATTCGCACAATCAGATTGTGCTTGTAAGAAAAAAGAGCTGCACAGGAAGACCAAAAAGCAGCTAAGCTTAGGTAGGACTTTAGCAAATGCAAAGCTATTGCATAGCATGATGTGTAAGTTTTGAATACCCATGTTGTTTGGTTAAATCCGTTAGGCTTATTACGCTTTAAGAAAAACTATCGAAAAAATTAAAATGATAGAAGTATTTCTAAAAGAGTAACAAGCCTATTGAAAATCTCTGTCTTAGTAACATTGCTGTTTACTTGATAGTCAGTAGCTATCAAACAGATATTTTCTTTAAAAAAGAAATTGAACATAGCATTAAAGATTCAAAGGAATCAATAACTATGTGTCTTGAAAAGTAATAAGGTTGTTGTTGTGGTAGGATAAGGTTTCTGGATTGGAATAAACCAGAAGTCCTTTGTTTAAGATACTAGCAAAATATTTGCCAATTTTTATATTTCAAATATAAAA
>JALZWC010001070.1 GCA_023300255.1 Saprospiraceae bacterium
GGCAGGGGTGATTGGTTCTATGCAAATCATAAATCATAGTTCATAAATCATACATCATAAATCTGCTAATTAGTCAAAATCAGACTGATATATGATTTAAGATATATGATGTATGATTTGCATACACAGTCCAAATCTTCGTATAAAATCAACTGGCAACTGGTAATTACCTCAGCAGTTCCCATTTTAGAGAAGGCTTTGTCCTGCAACTTCCCGTTTTAATTCGACAATTAAAACGTCTAGACAAATTTCTACGCAAACCGCCTTAATTTGTCTAGAAGTTTTAATTACAGAATTAAAACAGGAAGTTGCGGGACAAAAAGGCTATACACTCTTTCTAAATTGGGAATTGCTGCTACTTTAGCATACTACTATACATAAGAAAAGAGCAGAGAGTAGAGATAAATTTCGCTTAAGAAATGACCAAATTTCGTTGTTTGTAAACGAAATCTGTCTCTGCTCTCTGTTCTAGCTCACATGTATAGTAGTATGCTACTTTATTTATTTTCCTTCACTAAGTAAATGGTGTAAAAATAAATATACACTCTTGACTGCTTCTTTTATCCCTATTTTCTCCTTTAAACCTGCCTGCCAAGGCACGTAGGCAGGGAAAAAACTAGGAACAAAATAAACGACTCAAGAATGTACATTTATTCTCACACCATTACTAAGAAACGTTTTTCAATGACACTAAAGGAATATGGCCAACAAGCAGTTTATAAAGGAATACATCCTTTTATTAAACTATTGATCAAATTGGGCATTACTCCCAATATTATTACGCTAATTGGTTTAGGTTTAAATTTTTTGGCAGCAATCGTACTCATTTACGGTGCAGAGTTTGGCACCAGAGAAGATCATTCTTATGTCGGTTGGGCTGGAGCTATTATACTATTGGCAGGTCTATTCGATATGATAGATGGTCGATTAGCTAGATTAGGTAATATGGCGAATGACTATGGAGCTTTATTTGATTCCGTGATAGATCGATATAGCGAAATGATTATGTTCTTAGGTATTATTTATTATTTGGTTTCTTATGATTATTTCATGAGTTCTCTTTTTGCATTTATTGCAATGATCGGTTCGGTCATGGTGAGTTATACTAGAGCTAGAGCAGAGGGCTTAGGAGTAGATTGTAGTGTAGGTTTGATGCAGCGACCAGAAAGAATTTTAATCATAGGTATATCTGCTATTTTATGTGGCTTATTCTCTTCTCAATTTAGTGGTAATTTCCGTTTTATGGTAGAGGGTATTCCTTTTCCACTATTCGAAACGATCACTATATTTACTTTACCATTAACTATATTAGCCGTAATGGCCAACGTTACTGCCTTACGTCGTTTGTTACATAGTAAGCAAGAGTTGATGAAACAATAGAATAAAGATTTTAGAAGTCGGACTGCTGAAAATCTTAAAATATAAAGTATGAAAAAAAACTATATTTCCAATAAAGACGAGTCTGCTCGTATGTTTAAAAGCAGTTTTCTGGAAGCATTTACGAAGGTACATTGGTCTGTACCTTTATTTATTTTTATTCCCTTTATAGGGTATTTATTCTATAGTATCTGGATCAGTGGCGCATTGAGTATAGGCAGTTCTTTATTATGGATGCTCGCAGGATTATTTGTGTGGTCTGTCACAGAGTATGTACTTCATAGATTTATCTTTCATCAGGAGTTACCTGGGAAATTAGGTGCCAGAATTCACTTTATTGTTCATGGAGTACATCATGACTATCCAAATGATTCTAGACGATTGGTAATGCCTCCTGCATTAAGTTTACCACTAGCTTACTTATTTTATGCATTATTTCAATCTCTAGTTCCAGGGATTACTTTTTATCCTTTTTTTGCAGGTTTTTTAATTGGCTATCTATGCTATGATATGCTACATTATGCAATACATCATGCACCAATGAAAGGAAAGATATGGATGGCTTTAAAAACCCATCATCTAAAGCACCACTTTAAAGACCCTCATAATGGGTACGGTGTTAGTTCTCCTATTTGGGATGTAATCGTTGGTACTCAGTTTTCAAATAATAAGGAACAAGTAAAAAATTCTTAAAAGAAAGTTTTTTTCTATTAAAACCAACTATCAACTTGACAAGTATTATTCGACCATATAATACCGATTTTCATCGGTTTACTACCAAAAATATTATAGGTACTATGCTTATAAGTAGTCTTTACTTATTCATGGCCTGTTTTGTCATTGGCTGGAGAGAAGATCACCTGCACCTATGGTTGGTGCTGGTGCTTTGCTACTTTGCCTTTCCTTTAAGTAGAAAAATATTCTGGGCATTTTTATTCTTCTTAGTTTACTGGTTTTTGTATGACTCTTTGAGGGCGTTTCCTAATTACATGGTCAATCCAGTAAGTATTCAGGACTTATACGAAGCGGAGAAAAATATTTTTGGTATATCAACAAATGCTGGCTTAATAACCCCTAATGAATACGCCGCTATTAATAGCAATTCTTTTTTAGATGTTATAGCGCCTGCATTCTATTTGACTTGGGTTCCAGTACCGATGCTTTTTGTAGTGTATTTATTCTTTAAGGATAAACCTATAATGGCTCAATTTGCATTCAATTTTTTGCTCATAAATATAATTGGGTTAATTATCTATTACATCTATCCAGCAGCACCACCTTGGTATGTAGCGGAACATGGCTTTGAATTTAAAGCTGGTACTCCAGGAAGCCCTGCTGGTCTAATAAAATTTGACAGATTCTTTAATATTAATATATTTGAAGGAATGTATGCTAAAAATGGAAATGTTTTTGCGGCTATTCCATCATTACATTCCGCTTTTCCTGTTTTATTACTATATTTCGGTATAAAAAAGCGCTTGATAGCCGGATCGCTTTTCTTTTTCGTTATATTATCAGGTATTTGGTTTGCAGCCGTTTATACAAATCATCATTATATCATTGATGTAATTTGTGGAGGAACTGCTGCCCTACTATCTCTTTTTCTATTTGAAAAAGTATTAATGAAAACGAGATTAAAGGATTGGTTAGATCGTTATATAGAGTTATTGAAATAATTTAAAACCATATAGGTTTTTAGAATAGAGAAGCGAGAGCAGAGAATATAGCTATATTCT
>JALZWC010001071.1 GCA_023300255.1 Saprospiraceae bacterium
AACTAGTGCATAGCAGGGCTACGGACTCTTTTTTTGGCTTTCTAAGACTGGAAAAGGGCAAGCCAAGTTGAGACAGTTATTATTTCGTCATTCCTAATACTGAAAGCTGTCAACCATAATTATTTTGGATTGTAACAGGGTTACAATCCTTCTTTAATGGAATAAAGATAACTGCTATAAAAATAAGTAAAGCAATATTATAGATTATACTTCTTAGAAATCTAATTGATTGGTCTATTATCTTATCTGTTTATTTAATTAATTCCACTTTTTGGACGTTAAAAATGCTAATATTTTACTTTTTTTCAAAAAAAAAGAGCATGTATGAATATTAATTATTCACTTTTTACTATTGTATATAATAGTAACTTTTTGATTGTCAAATGATTAGTGTTTTTTTTATTTTAAATTGTTTTCACAAAAAAAGCTTTTTGTCTTTGTTGATTCCTTGAAATAGTTAGATTATTGTAGTGTGAGAAAGATAATAGTGGATTTATAGTTTAAAAAAAAATAGACTTTAAGATATAATTTTGGATATGTTCATGGGATTATAATTTGTTAGTAAGAGTTGTGTTCTGAAAAAAATCAGGACATAACTGATTACTTTTTTCTTCCATGAAAAATGAGATCATTAGTTAAACATCGATAAGATGTAGACCAATATAAAAGTAAATTTTGGATATGTTCATGGGATTATAATTTGTTGTAAAAAGCCGTGCAGGGATGCACGGCTTTTTTTTTTGCTTTTTTTCTTGATTAGCTTTTAATTTCTTACCTTGTATTCTATCTATTTAGAAATGAAGATAGATTGTATCTTATTAAAAAACTTATTATTCTTAAAAAAAAAATTGTAGATCTATTAATATAAAAACAAGTTAAAATCTGTTAAGAATAACTTAATAAAATTGTTACTTTGCAAATTATCTGTCGTCTTAAATCAAAAATAAGTACTCATTTTTTTCTTAGAGAGATTAAAAATTTTGGCTGAGCACTATTTAGAGAAAACACTATAGTCTAAATATAGATCTCCACTTTAAACGCATATAGCTGAATTTGCTTACGCTAGTTTGATCCCAATAATTACATTCAGACAACCTACTTTATTTTATTCTCTTTGACTGTGTCTTAGAAACACAAAGGAGTTTCTATACATAGAATTAATCGAAGAAAATGAAATTATTTTTTATATAATTTTTATAACTTCAGGAATTAGCAAAACCTAAATATTTAAAACAAAATCTTTGATTATGAATTTTTTAAATGATGCATTCGCCTCAATATCTGGTAGAGCAGGAAATATTTTACCAGGCTTAATAGGCGCTTTACTTCTTCTTATTGTTGGCTTTTTTATAGCTGGAATCATCAAGCGAGTAGTTCGCGGGGTAATGGCAAAGACTACTATTGATGAGCAGTTAGCTGAGAAGATGAATATGAATATCAGTATAGGTGACCTAGTTGCTAAATTGGTATATTATATAATCGTGATGTACACTTTGATTATGTCATTGGATATGATGGGTGTATCTGGTGTATTAGAACCATTACAAAATATGTTGAATCAATTTTTAGGATTCATTCCTAATCTGATTGCAGCAGGTATTATAGGTTTTGTAGGGTATGTTATTGCAAACATTGCTTCAGAAGCAACAGGATTTCTTTCTAGTTCATTGGAAGGATTTGCTGCAAAGTCTGGCATGGAAAGCGGTATAGATTTAGGAGGAATTCTTAAGAAAATAGTATTTATATTTGTATTCTTACCTATATTAATTGTAGCATTAGATACATTGGGTATGGAAGCAATTTCAGCACCTGCAACAGAAATGTTGGGTACGTTCATGAATGCGATTCCAAATATTTTAGCAGCAGCAGTCACTATTGGTGTATTCTTTATTGCTGGTAAATTTATTACTGGAATGTTGACTGATATAATGCAGAATGTTGGTGTAGATGATTTCTCTCAGAAATTAGGTATAGGTAGCATGGTAGGAAATTCTTCTCTATCTAAAATGATTGGGAGTGCAATTTTCTTCTTTATTGTTTTAACTGGTGTTATTGCTGGTCTTGATCGTTTAGGTCTTGGTGAATCTGTAGGAACGATCTTAAATGATATCCTTACTATAGGTGGTAGAGTTTTCTTCGGTATGATTATTTTAGCTGCGGGTTCTTTTATAGCTAATATGGCTGGAGATACTTTAGCTAAAGGTGATTCTGCATGGATGGCTTCTATTGCTAAAATGGCAGTAATGGCTGTTTTCCTTGCTTTCGGTTTAAGCACAATGGGTATCGCAGAAAATATTGTTAACATGACATTTGGTCTTACTTTAGGTGCAGCAGCAGTTGCTTTTGCATTATCGTTTGGATTAGGTGGTAGAGAAGCTGCTGGTAAGCAGATGGAAAGATTCTTTGATAATATGAATAAGAAGTAATTTTATTTTCAAAATTCTACTTTTTAAATTAAAAGGGTTGACAGTCAGGAATGACTGTCAACCCTTTTTTTATGAAAAAATAGTGTATGCAAATAGCTAAAATATATTTTATAGCTTTGTGATTTGAAACTATACAAAATTAGAATAGAGCGTATAGAAGCGAGAGCAGAGATGTACTTTGTTTAGAAACAACGAAATCTCGTTTATTTAAACGGAATACATCTCTATTCTCTGCTCTCGCCTCTCTACTCTTTTCTAAAATATATATAGCTTTTGAGTGTGTAAAGAATTGGGGGAAAACACATATAATGTTGACGAATTTACCACATAGATACATAGTTCACATAGTATTACTCCTTATCAGGTAGCTA